>NZ_JBELMH010000057.1:0-22457 GCF_042096055.1 Citreimonas sp.
TTTGCAGGTCCAGCCCGTCGGCGTAGACGATCTGCGCCGCGTGCCGCGTCTCGCACCCGAGCGCGAAGGCGTAGCGGCGCACCGGGGCGCCGAAATGTCCACCGGGTTTCGAGACGTCGCGCGCGAGGCTGATGTAGCGCACACCGTCGGGGGTTTCGGCCAGCTGGCGCAGGAAGCGGCCCGGCGTCTCGAAGGCGCGGTGCACGTTCCACAAGGGACAGGCACCGCCGTAGCGGGCGAATTGCAGCCGCGTGGCCGAGTGACGCTTGGTGATCGTGCCGGCCTGGTCGACCCGCACGAAGAAGAACGGGATGCCCTTGGCGCCGGGCCGCTGCAGCGTCGAGAGCCGGTGGGCGACCTGTTCGATCGAGGCGCCGAAGCGGGCGGCCAGCAGTTCGAGATCGTGGCGGGTGTCGCGCGCGGCGGCGAGGAACGCGGCGTAGGGCATCGCCACGGCGCCGGCGAAGTAGTTGGCCAGCCCCAGAAGCGCGATCTGGCGCGCCTCGTCGGTCTGGAAGCGGGCGAGGTCCAGGGTTGCCCCCAGTAGCGGCGCCTGGGTCACCAAGGCGAGCTGCACCAGCAGCTGGAAGCGCCGCGTCTCGGGCGGCGACAGCGCCGAGAGGGTCAGCGTGCCGCGCGCCGCGTCGAGCACGCGCAGGGGGGCGGTGCGTTCGACCCGGACGGTGATGCCGTGGCGCGCCAGTTTCTCGGTCGCCGCCGCGATGGGGTCGCGGTCGCCGAAGCCCTGCGCCGTGCGCTCGGCCGCGCGGTCGACCGCGTCGATGTAGTTGTCGCAATAGTGGAAGAAGTCGCGCACCTCTTCCCAAGGGCTGGGCTGGAGCTGCGCGCCGTCGCGGCCGAGCGCCTCGTCCAGCGAGGCGAGGCGTTCGTGCGTCTGGCGGTAGGCGCGGTGCAGCTCGAGGAAGGCGCGCGCCAGCGCCGGCGCGTTCGACGCGGCCAGCCGCAGGTCGGCGGTGCCGGGCGTTTCGTTGAAGACGGGGTCGGCCAGCGCCTCGCGCATGTCGGTGACCATGCGCTCGGCCTCGCCCGAGCCCAGTTCGGTGACGTCGAAGCCGAATTCCTGCGCCAGCCCCAGCACCACCGTCGTGCTGACGGGGCGGTTGTTGTTCTCCATCTGGTTCAGATAGGGCAGCGACACGCCCAGCTTGGCCGCGAAGTCCTTCTGCGTCAGGCCCAGCCGGGTACGCAGGTCGCGCAGCTTGGCGCCGGCGTAGAGCTTGGGTGCGGGCATGGCGGGCCTTTGCGGGTTCGCAGCGTCGATCGCGACTTTTGCAAACCGCTCAGGCGGTGTCCAGCCCCTGAAGCTGCCGCTCGCGCCAGATGACGAAGCTGATGGCGGCGACGCCGGCCACCGAGGTGGACAGCATCAGCCACAGCAGCGGCCAGGCGCCGGTGCCCGGCTGCAGGATCACGCCGGCGAAGGCCGACAGGCCCGCGCCGCCGCCGATCATGATCGCGCCGCCGAGGCCCGAGGCCGTGCCCGCGAGGTGCGGGCGCACCGACAGCATGCCGGCGGTGGCGTTGGGGATCGTCATGCCATTGCCCAGGCCCACGAAGGTCATGAAGCCGAAGAAGGTCAGCGGCGTCTTGAAGCCCAGCGCGAAGACCAGAAGCGCCAGCACAAGCCCGCTGGTGACGATGATCGCGCCGACCAGCACCATCCGGTTGACGCCGTAGCGGGCCGAGTAGCGCCCCGACGCCCAGTTGCCGAGGAAGTAGCCCACCGCCGGCGCACCGAAGTAGATGCCCAGCGTCGCGGGGTCGAGGCCGAAGACCACCGAGCCCACGAAGGGCGCGCCGCCGAGATACGAGAAGAAGGCACCCGACGCGAAGGCCGCGGCCAGTGCGTAGCCCCAGAAGCGCGGCGCGCGGAAAAGCTCGGGGTACTGGCTGAACTGCCGGCCGAGCGAGAGCCCGCTGACGGTCGCCGTCTCGCCCTGGTCGCGCCAGCACAGCCAGAACAGGCCCAGCCCCAGCGCGAGCAGCATCCAGAAGCTGGCCTGCCAGCCCGCGATCTGGTCGAGCACGCCGCCGATCGCGGGGCCGATCATCGGCACCACGGCCATGCCCATTGTGACGTAGCCGATCATCGAGGCCGCCTGGTCCTGCGGAACCATGTCGCGCACGATCGCGCGGCTGAGCACCATGGCGACGACGATCACCGCCTGGCACATGCGGAAGGCGAGGAAGACCCAGACGTTGGTCGCCAGCAGGCAGCCCAGCGTGGCGAGGCAGAAGAGCGCGATCCCGCCCAGCACCATCGGCCGGCGGCCCAGCTTGTCCGACAGCGGGCCCACGACGATCTGCAGCACCGCGTTCACGCCGAGGTAGACCGCCACCGACAGCTGCATCAGCTGGTAATCGGTCTCGAAATACTCGGTCATCTGCGGCAGCGACGGCAGGAAGATGTTCATGGCCAGCGCCGAGAGGCCGGACATGAAGATCAGCGTGGCGATATGCGGCGGGGTGGAGCGGTCCAGAAAGCGGACCTTGACAGCGCTGTTCATGGCAACCGAATTAGGCTTGTGCCGATGCATTGTCCATCTGCCGGGCGCCGCCACGCGCGCGATTTGCGGATTTGCGATTTCGCCGGCGCGCCCTCTTCATGTTTTGCAAATTTGCCCGATTTGACTTGAGACGTGCCCCCCGTGTCGTATGGTGCCAGCCGCGGTGGCCCCTTCCGGCGCCGCGACAGGGCGGAGGACGCGCATGAAGGACATCCTGCAGGAGCTCGAGAACCGGCGCGGCCAGGCGCGGCTGGGCGGCGGGCAGAAACGGCTCGATGTCCAGCACGCGAAGGGCAAGCTGACGGCGCGCGAGCGGCTGGAGCTGCTGCTCGACGAGGGCAGCTTCGAGGAATACGACATGTTCGTCGCCCACCGCTGCACCGATTTCGGGATGGAGAAGAACCGCCCCTACGGCGACGGCGTCGTCACCGGCTGGGGCACGATCAACGGCCGCATGGTCTATGTCTTCAGCCAGGATTTCACCGTGCTCGGCGGATCGGTCAGCGAGACGCACGCCAGGAAGATCTGCAAGGTCATGGACATGGCGATGCAGAACGGCGCGCCCGTCATCGGTCTGAACGATTCGGGCGGCGCGCGCATCCAGGAGGGTGTCGACAGCCTTGCGGGCTATGCCGAGATCTTCCAGCGCAACGTCGAGGCGTCGGGCGTGATCCCGCAGATCAGCGTCATCATGGGGCCCTGCGCGGGCGGCGCGGTCTATTCGCCGGCGATGACCGACTTCATCTTCATGGTGAAGGACAGCAGCTACATGTTCGTCACCGGCCCCGACGTGGTGAAGACCGTCACGAACGAACAGGTCACCGCCGAGGAACTGGGCGGCGCCGTCACCCATACGCGCAAATCGTCAGTCGCAGACGGCGCCTTCGAGAACGACGTCGAGGCGCTGGCCGAGGTGCGCCGGCTGGTCGATTTCCTGCCGCTCAACAACCGCGAGAAGCCGCCGGTGCGGCCCTTCTTCGACGAGGTCGAGCGGGTCGAGACCAGTCTCGACACGCTGATCCCCGAAAGCCCGAACCAGCCCTACGACATGAAGGAACTGATCACCAAGGTCGCGGACGAGGGCGATTTCTACGAGATCCAGGAAGAGTTCGCCAAGAACATCGTCACCGGCTTCATCCGGCTGGAGGGCCGGACCGTGGGCGTGGTGGCCAACCAGCCGATGGTGCTGGCGGGCGTTCTGGACATCGACAGCAGCCGCAAGGCCGCGCGCTTCGTGCGGTTCTGCGACGCGTTCGAGATCCCGATCCTGACGCTGGTGGACGTGCCCGGCTTCCTGCCCGGCACGGGGCAGGAGTTCAACGGCGTGATCAAGCACGGCGCGAAGCTGCTCTTCGCCTACGGCGAGGCGACGGTGCCGAAGGTGACGGTGATCACGCGCAAGGCCTATGGCGGCGCCTACGACGTGATGGCGTCCAAGCACCTGCGCGCGGACGTGAACTATGCCTGGCCCACGGCGCAGATCGCGGTGATGGGCGCCAAGGGCGCGGCCGAGATCATCCACCGCGCCGACCTGGGCGATCCGGACAAGATCGCGGCGCACGCCCAGGAATACGAGGAGCGATTCGCCAACCCGTTCATCGCGGCCGAGCGCGGCTTCATCGACGAGGTGATCCAGCCCCGCTCGACACGCCGCAGGGTGTCGCGCGCCTTCGCCATGCTGCGCAACAAGCGCCGCAGCATGCCGTGGAAGAAGCACGACAACATTCCGCTGTGAGCACCGCCGTGACCGAATTCCCGCCAGCTCCCGACCGCGTGCGCGGCTGGTACCTGCACCGCGACGGCGGGCAAACTGTGCTGGCCCGACACTGGCCGCCGCGCTTCGACGTCGCCGCCCGCGCGGAATTCCCGCCGTTGCGTGCGGTGCGACTGGCGCACCACGTGCGACAGGACGTCTGGCGCACGTTTCAGCGCTTGCGCGGTTTTTCACCGGTGGTACAAGTTGACGCAACGGATACCGGACTCAGCCTCATCGCGGGTGGTCGGACCTCGACGCCCGTCCCGCCCGCCATACAGGCGCGGCTGGTGGCCCTTCTGAACGATCCGAGATTGCGGACGCGCTGGATTGCCTGCGCGTCCAGGGGTGCGGCATGACGGCGCCCCGACCGGTTAAAAGCGCCCGAGCCGAGGCCGGGCGCGCGGCAGCCCCGACAGGAGGAGCCCGGAAACGGGGTCGGGGCTGCCCGCCTTGCGGCATCAAGCGCGACGTGACCCGCCGGCCTGCAGCCGAAATGCACCGGATCGCGACGCAGGCTCCGGGTGCGCGCACCGCCCCGGACACCGCGTTCGAGGGTTCCAAAACCGCGAAAAAAATTCCGGGCAGTCCGGATAACCTACTGCATGTAGGCGAAAAATTCGTGAAACCGCTATACGTGGTAGGCAGGGGCGAAAAAAGCGGCCCGGATATGGCAATCGTGTCACAGCGCCGCTCATCTCTTGCGACCCCATATATTTCGCTCAAGACGTTGGATATTTTTGGAACCGATTGCACCCATGCGATCGTTACCCCGTCGCAAGCCCGGGCGCGGTGCTTCCGTGAGCCGGGCGGAGACGCATTAGACAGGAGACAAAGATGTCCAAGAGCATCAAACTGCTTGCAGCCCTCGGCCTCGTTGCCGGTATCGCAGCCTGCGGCCAGCAGGAAGAAGAAGTCGTCGTCGTCGATCCCGAGCCGATCAGCGTCGAGCCGGTCTACACCGGCAAGTACAAGTAAGATCATCGCGGGACGGGCCGCAGGGTCCGTCCCCGACCTCCCTGCCCGCCGCGCGGCACGTTGCGCGGCCCCCATGCGTCCCGCCGCACCCTTGTCGGCCCGGACGCAGCTTCACCAGACGTCCCGGCCCAACCGGAGAACGGCATGCTGAAGCATCGCGGATTTCCCGGCCGCATGCCGGGATCGGATTTCCAGTTCACCATCAGGCGCGCGAACCCGAAGGGGGCGACACCCCTCGTCAGGCGCGAACGCTACCGCGACCGGCGGCCCGCCGACCGTCGCGCCGACGCCGCGTTCATGGCTGCGTTGTGGGAGGCGTTCGGCGACCAGCCGTTCGAACGCGGCAACCTCGACGCCGGCCGCCTGTCGTGGCTGTTCGGGCGCGAGGTTCTGCCAGTCGACGACCCGTTCGATCCCGAAAGCTACGAGGCCCTCCTCGTCATCGACGAGACCGCGGCGCGCGTGGCCTTCCCCGAGATGTTCGGAGACGACGCATGACGCCCGACGGCACGATCGCGAGCGGCGGGCGGTTTTCTGCCGAGGGCGCGTCCGGCGCGTGCGACAGGGGAACCGGCCGTCCGGAAAATGCGTTATGCCGGCGGTTCCGGTCGCGTCTGCGCGGCCGCATGCAATCAATGGAGCTTTCTCTATGCGTATCGCGACTCTCACTTTCGCCCTGGCGTCCTGCATCGGCCTGGCGGCCTGCGAAGGCACCGACCTGGAACGCGGCGCCCTGGGCGCCGGCGTCGGCGCCGCATCCGCTGCGGCGACCGGCAACGACGTGGCGACCGGCGCGGCCCTCGGCGGCGCGGCCGGCGTGGTCTGCGACGACCTCACGCCGCGTCTGTGCGCGGACCGCTGATCACGCAGATGCGGTAGCGCGTCCCGGCCGCACGCCGGCCGCCGCAGCGCGTTCACCTTCGACCTGGGCCGCCCCGGAGACCTCTCCGCGGGCGGCCTTTTCACGTCTCGCGCCGGCCGGGGGCCGGGGCGCAAGAAATCCGGAAAAGGGACGGCCATGTTCGACAAGATCCTGATCGCCAACCGCGGCGAGATCGCCTGCCGCGTCATCAAGACCGCCCGGCGCATGGGGATCACCACGGTCGCGCTGTATTCCGACGCGGACCGCAACGCGCTGCATGTCGAGATGGCCGACGAGGCGATCCATATCGGCCCGCCGCCCGCCAACCAGTCCTACATCGTCATCGACAGGGTGATGGAGGCGATCAAGGCGTCGGGCGCGCAGGCGGTGCATCCCGGCTACGGCTTCCTGTCCGAGAACCCGAAGTTCGCCCAGGCGCTGGAGGCCGCGGGCGTCGCTTTCGTCGGCCCGCCGGTGAAGGCGATCGAGGCGATGGGCGACAAGATCACCAGCAAGAAGCTCGCTCAGGAAGCGGGCGTGAACACGGTCCCCGGCTACATGGGCCTGATCGAGGACGCCGACGAGGCGGTGAAGATCGCGGGCGAGATCGGCTATCCGGTGATGATCAAGGCCAGCGCCGGCGGCGGCGGCAAGGGCATGCGCATCGCCTGGTCCGACGCGGAGGCGCGCGAGGGCTTCCAGTCGTCGAAGAACGAGGCGGCGAGTTCCTTCGGCGACGACCGGATCTTCATCGAGAAGTTCGTCACGCAGCCGCGCCATATCGAAATCCAGGTGCTGGCCGACCAGCATGGCAACTGCGTCTACCTTCACGAACGCGAATGCTCGATCCAGCGGCGCAACCAGAAGGTCGTGGAAGAGGCGCCTTCGCCCTTCCTGGACGAGGCGACGCGCAAGGCGATGGGCGAGCAGGCCGTCGCGCTGGCGCAGGCCGTCGGCTACACCAGCGCCGGCACGGTCGAGTTCATCGTCGACGGCGAGCGGAACTTCTACTTCCTCGAGATGAACACGCGGCTTCAGGTCGAACACCCGGTGACCGAGATGATCACCGGCATCGACCTGGTCGAGCAGATGATCCGCGTCGCGAACGGCGAGGCGCTGCCCTTCGGGCAGGACGACCTGACCATCAACGGCTGGGCGATCGAGAACCGTCTCTACGCCGAGGACCCGTACCGCAACTTCCTGCCCTCGATCGGGCGGCTGACGCGCTACCGCCCCCCGGCCGAAGGCGCGATGGGCGCGGGCACCGTGCGCAACGATACCGGCGTCTACGAGGGCGGCGAGATCAGCATGTACTACGACCCGATGATCGCCAAGCTGTGCACCTGGGCGCCGACGCGGGCGCAGGCGATCGAGACCATGCGCACAGCACTAGACGCGTTCGAGGTGGAAGGCATCGGGCACAACCTACCGTTCCTGTCGGCGGTGATGGACCATCCGAAATTCGTCGACGGCACGATGACCACCGCCTTCATCGCCGAGGAATGGCCCGAGGGCTTCGACGGCGTGACGCTGGACGACACCGCGCTGCGGCGCGTGGCGGCGGCCGCGGCGGCTATGAACCGCGTGGCCGAGATCCGGCGCGCGCGCATCTCGGGCACGCTCGACAACCACGAACGCAAGGTCGGCACCGAGTGGGTGGTCGAGGCGCAGGGCGACCGCTTCGAGGTCGCCACCGCTGCCGACCGCGATGGCACGACCGTCACCTTCTCGACCGGCGCCGCGATGCGGGTCGAGGGGGACTGGACCCCCGGCGACCGGCTGGCGCGCATGACTGTGGATGGCGCGCCGCTGGTGCTGAAGGTCGACAAGATCACGCAGGGCTTCCGCCTGCGCACCCGCGGCGCCGACCTGAAAGTGCACGTGCGCACGCCGCGCCAGGCGGAACTGGCCGCCCTGATGCCCGAGAAGGTGCCACCCGACACCTCGAAGATGCTGCTTTGCCCGATGCCCGGCCTGATCGTGAAGGTCGACGTGGCCGAGGGCGACGAGGTGCAGGAAGGTCAGGCCCTGTGCACCGTCGAGGCGATGAAGATGGAGAACATCCTGCGCGCCGAGCGCAAGGGCGTGGTGGCGAAGATCAACGCCGGCCCCGGCGACAGCCTGGCGGTGGACGACGTCATCATGGAGTTCGAATAGCCGTGCCGCGCGCGGTCGTCACCGCCCCCGGCGCGCGCCGTCAGTTCGTGGCGGCGCGGCGGTCGCGGACCTCCTGCTGGCGCAGCGGCAGCTTGTCGATCGAGCGCGAGATCTCGCGCACCGACCAGGGCGACGGCTTGCGCGCGACGATGGTGCCGTCCTTGGCCAGGATCGCCAGCATGAAGCCCCGCGCCCGCAGTTTGGTCCGCACCGAGGATCGCGCCGAGGGATCGGTGTCGGTGATGACCACCACGTCGCGGTCGACCAGCGCGTCGAGGCGTTCGGTGATGAACTGCATCTGCTGCACGTATCGCGGATCGGCGGGGCTGTCGGCGAAGACCACAAGCGGCCGGCGGATCCACAGCCATTCTTCCAGCGTGGTCTGGTCGGCCTCGAGGATCGGGCCGGTCGTTTCGGACATCGGGTCGATCCCGGTCTCGGGGCCGGGATCGTCCTCGGCCGCTGGAACGGTCGCGGTGTCGGGCGCCGGTCCCTCCGTGGCGGGTGTCTGTCCCAGGGCCATGGTCGCGGCCGCGAGAAAAGCCGCCAGGGCGGCGCATGTCGCAAATGATTTCATGTCTTGGAATATAAGCCCGGCGCGCATGCCTGCACAGGTTAGGTGCCGGTCGAGCCACGAAAAAGTTAAGTCGCCGGCATCCGGAGCAACCTCCGGAGCGCGCAGGACGGAAGGGACGACAGCATGACCGATCTGCCCAAGGACTGGCGCGCCCGCGCCGAGAAGGAACTGCGCGGCCGCCCGGTCGACGACCTGACCTGGCACACGCTGGAAGGCATCGACGTCAAGCCGCTCTATACCGAGGCGGACACCGAGGGCCTGCCGCACCTGGGCAGCCTGCCGGGGGACGAGCCGTTCACCCGCGGCGTGCGGTCCACGATGTATACCGGCCGGCCCTGGACGATCCGGCAATATGCCGGCTTCTCGACCGCCGAGGAAAGCAACGCCTTCTACCGCCGCGCGCTGGATGCCGGCCAGCAGGGCGTTTCGGTGGCCTTCGACCTGGCCACGCACCGCGGCTATGACAGCGACCACCCGCGCGTTGTGGGCGACGTGGGCAAGGCGGGCGTCGCGATCGACAGCGTCGAGGACATGAAGATCCTGTTCGACGGCATCCCGCTGGACCAGATCAGCGTGTCGATGACGATGAACGGCGCGGTGATCCCGATCATGGCCAACTTCATCGTCACCGGCGAGGAACAGGGCGTCGACCGTGCGCAGCTGTCGGGCACGATCCAGAACGACATCCTGAAGGAATTCATGGTTCGGAACACCTACGTGTACCCGCCCGAGCCCTCGATGCGGATCATCGCCGACATCATCGAGTACACGATGAACGAGATGCCGCGCTTCAACTCGATCTCGATCAGCGGCTACCACATGCAGGAGGCCGGCGCGAACCTGGTGCAGGAGCTGGCCTACACGCTGGCCGACGGCAAGGAATACGTGAAGACGGCGATGGCGCGCGGCATGGACGTGGACCGCTTCGCCGGGCGACTGAGCTTCTTCTTCGCGATCGGCAAGAACTTCTTCATGGAGGTGGCCAAGCTGCGCGCCGCGCGGATGCTGTGGCACCGCATCATGACCGAGCTTGGCGCCAAGGACACCAAGTCGAAGATGCTGCGCACGCATTGCCAGACGAGCGGCGTCAGCCTGGCCGAGCAGGATCCGTACAACAACGTCATCCGCACCGCCTACGAGGCGATGAGCGCGGTGCTGGGCGGCACGCAGAGCCTGCACACCAACGCGCTGGACGAGGCGATGGCCCTGCCCACCGATTTCTCCGCCCGCATCGCGCGCAACACGCAGCTGATCCTGCAGGAGGAGACGGGCGTCACCAAGGTCGTCGATCCGCTGGCGGGCTCGTACTACGTCGAGACGCTGACCCACCAGCTGGCCGAGGAGGCCTGGGCGCTGATCGAGGAAGTGGACGAGATGGGCGGCATGACCAAGGCCGTCGAATCCGGCATGCCCAAGCTGCGCATCGAGGAGACCGCCGCCCGCCGGCAGGCCGACATCGACCGCGGCCGCGACGTGATCGTCGGCGTGAACAAGTATCGCCTCGCGAAAGAGGACGACCTCGACATCCTGTCGATCGACAACGCCAAGGTGCGCGAGGGGCAGGTCAAGGCGCTGGAGCGCATCCGCGCGACCCGCGACCAGTCCGCCTGCGACGCGGCGCTGGCGGACCTGGAAAAGCGCGCGGCCGAGGGCGGGAACCTGCTCGAGGCGGCGGTCGAGGCGGCGCGCGCCCGCGCCACGGTAGGAGAGATCAGCATGGCGATGGAAAAGGTGTTCGGCCGGCACAGGGCCGAGGTGAAGACGCTCGCCGGCGTCTACGGCGCCGCCTACGAGGGCGACGAGGGCTTTGCCGCGATCCAGAAGTCGGTCGAGGATTTCGCCGAGGCCGAGGGGCGCCGCCCGCGCATGCTGGTGGTCAAGATGGGCCAGGACGGCCACGACCGCGGCGCCAAGGTGATCGCCACGGCCTTCGCCGACATCGGCTTCGACGTCGACGTCGGCCCGCTGTTCCAGACACCGGAAGAGGCCGCGCAGGACGCCATCGACAACGACGTGCACGTGATCGGCATCTCGAGCCAGGCGGCCGGGCACCGGACGCTGGCGCCGCAGCTGGTCGAGGCGCTGAAGGACCAGGGCGCCGAGGATATCCTGGTGATCTGCGGCGGAGTGATCCCGCAGCAGGATTACGACTTCCTCAAGCAGGCCGGCGTGAAGGCGATCTTCGGCCCCGGGACCAACATCCCAGAGGCCGCGCAGAACATCCTGACGCTGATCCGCGAGGCGCGCGGCCTCTGACCGCGCCTGTTTCGTCCGCGCCGTGACGCACACCCGCGCGATCCGCGCGCGGGTACTGGCCAAGTCCCGCTCTGCCGCCCATAATTCGCGCCGTGCAGGGGCAGAAGGTGTGCGGGATGCTGGAACTGGATCACTTCGCGGTGCTGGGCGAAACGCTGGACGAGGCGGCGGCGCATGTCGAACGCGCGCTGGGCGTGCCGATGGTGCCCGGAGGCCAGCACGAACGCTACGGCACGCACAACCGCCTGCTGGGCCTCGCGCCCGCGCTGTACCTCGAGGCGATCGCGATCGACCCGACGCTGGCGCCGCCGAAGGGCGCGCGCTGGTTCGGGCTGGACCACTTCGCGGGCGCGCCGCGGCTGGACAAGTGGGTGCTGCGCTGCCCCGACATGGACGCGGCGCTGCGCGCGCTGCCGATGGCCGGCGCCCCGGTGCGGCTGGAACGCGGCGATCTCGCCTGGACCATGGCGGTGCCCGAGGACGGGCTGTTGCCTTTCGACGGGCTGTTCCCGGCGCTGATCGAGTGGCGCAGCCCGGTGCCGCCGGGCAAGACGCTCGCCGCGCCGGGCCTGACGCTCGAAGCCCTCACGGTGTCGCATCCCGAGGCCGAGGCGCTGCGCGACCTGCTGGCGCCGCACATGGCCCCCGGCACGGTCAGCTTCGAGACCGGCGCGCCCGCCCTGCGCGTCACCATCGCCACCCCCGCCGGCACGGTGACCCTGACATGACGATCCGCCCCGCCCGGCCCGAGGATGCCGAGGCCATCGCCGCGATCTGGAACGTGGTGATCGACGACACCGCCGTCACCTTCACCACCGAACGAAAGACCGTTTCAGGCCTTCAGGCCGACATCGCCGCGCGCGGACCCGCCTTCCAGGTGGCCGAGGACACCGGCCGCGTGCTGGGCTTCGCCACCTACTTTCCGTTCCGCGGCGGGCCGGGCTACGCCTTCACCAAGGAACACTCGATCCAGCTGGCGCCCGAGGGGCGCGGCCGGGGGCTGGGGCGCGCGCTGATGGCAGCGCTCGAGAATGCGGCCCGGGCCGAGGGCGTGCATTCGCTCTGGGCCGGGATCAGCGGCGAGAACCCGTCGGGCATGGCGTTTCACGCGGCGCTGGGCTTCGTCGAGGTGGCGCGCCTGCCGCAGGTGGGGCGCAAGTTCGACCGCTGGATGGATCTTGTGCTGATGCAGAAATTCCTGTCGTCCCCGCGCTGACATCCGCAGCGCTCTGGCCTAGACTATATCCATGTCGATCTGGACCCGCATCACCGACGCGATCGAGGCGCTGCGCAACGGCGAAAGCCTTGCGTCGATCTTCGAACGGCTGCGCACGCCGCCCGAACGCTCGGTCGCGTTCACCATCGCGGTGATCGCGCTTTCGGCCAAGATGGCCAAGGCCGACGGCCAGGTGACGCGCGCCGAGGTGACCGCCTTCCGCGAAGTGTTCCATATCCCCCCCGAGGACGAGCGTGGCGCCGCACGGGTGTTCAACCTCGCCCGCCAGGACGTGGCCGGGTTCGAGGAATACGCGCAGCGCATCCGCGCCATGTTCGGCGAGCGGACCGAGACGCTGTGCGACTTGCTCGAGGGGCTGTTCCACATCGCCACCGCGGACGGCGACTACCACCCCGACGAGGACGCCTTCCTGGAGCGCGTGGCGACGATCTTCGGACTGGACGCGACGCGCTTTGCCCGGCTGCGCGCGCGTTTCGTGGCCGATGCGCGACCCGACCCCTACGCGGTGCTGGGCGTCGATCCCGACACGCCCCTGCCCGAGATCCGCAAGGCCTGGCGCGGGCTGGTGCGCGAAAGCCATCCCGACGCGATGATCGCCCGGGGCGTGCCCCCCGAGGCGGTCAAGCTGTCCGAGAAGCGTATGATCGACATCAACCGCGCCTGGGAAGAAATCTCGCGCAAGGCCGCCTGAGGGTTTGCGCGCGCGCCCTGCGTGCCTATCTTGATGGTCATGACACGCATCAACGCCTTCGCCCTGACCCTGCTTCTGTCCGCAGCACCCCTGGCCGCGCAGGAGCCGCTGCAGGACCAGCCCGCGCCGTCCGAGGACGATTCGGAGAGCTTCCGGCTGATGGAGGAAGGCGCGCGCACCTTCTTCCGCGGCCTGATGGGAGAGATGGAGCCCGCGATCGAGGGCCTTCAGGGCATGACCGAGCAGATGCGCCCCGCGCTGCGCGACTTCGTGACCGAGATGGGCCCCGCCTTCCGCGACCTGATGACCGAGGTCGAGGACTGGTCGGTCTACGCCGCCCCCGAGATCCTGCCCAACGGCGACATCCTGATCCGCCGGCGCGAGCCGCTCGACCCCGTCCCCGAGGACGAACCCGACGCCGAGATCGAGCCCGATCCCGACACCGGCGAGATCGAGCTCTAGGGCTCGACCTCCAGCCCGTAATCGCCGGCGCCCAGCGCCGAGGCGAGCGACTTGAACCGCGCCTGCGTGACCTCGCCGTAGAGCGGCGCGAGCTCTTCCGTCAGGTGCAGCCGCAGCCTGCCCTGCCCCGGCTGCCAGTCCAGCCGCGCGTTCTTCTGCCCGGCATCCACCGACCACAGCATCGCGCCGAAGCGCATCGCCTTGCCCAGCACCTCGGCCTCGGTCTGGGCCTCGGCCGGCAGCAGGTCGTAAAGCTCCTCGAACCGGGTGCCCGCGCGCTTGTTGCGGTAGCGGTGCAGCAGCGCGAGGCCTAGCCAGATGCGTTCGTGGTGCTTCAGCCCGCCCAGGTTGGCGCGCGTCGCGTAGTCGAAGCACACCTCGGCGCGGTAGTCGGGATGCGCGCGCCAGCTGACGTCGTGCAGCAGGCAGGCGGCGCGCATCAGGCGCATCTGCGCGGGTTGCGCGTCGGGAAACAGCGGCAGCACGAAGTGATAGAGCGTCCGTCCGAAGCCCGGCATGCGGGCATCCTTCTTCTCGGCGAAGCGGCAGGATTCGATCAGCGGGTCGCGGTCGCGCAGCTCCTGCGGCATCTGCTCGAACAGCAGGCCCTCCCGGATCCCGTAGGACGAGATCGCGATATCCTTGGGCTGGAACGTCTCGATCAGCTGGCTGAGCACCTCGGAGGCGTAGGGCACCAGCGCCATCCGCGACGACGACAGGCTGCACGCGCCGCGCAGCGCCTCGAGGTCCGCGGCCTCGATATAGGCCACGGTGTCGCGCACGGCGTCGGCGTCCATCCGGTATTCGTGCAGCACGTGCAGCGGGTAGCCGCGCCGCTCCATGTCGATGCGCGCGATGGCGCGCCAGCTGCCGCCCACGAGGAACAGCCGGTCGCGCTGGGCGCCCATGTGGTCGGCCAGCGGCTGCATCTCCTTGCGGATGTACTTCTCGCGCGCCTTCTTGCCGCCCTCGATGTCCTTGAACTTCAGCGGCCCCAGCGCCGAGGTCATGCGCTTGCCGACGCGGCCGCCGTGGATCTCGGCCAGCTCCATGGACGAGCCGCCGATGTCGCAGACCAGCCCGTAGCTGCCCGGCCAGCCCAGCAGCACGCCCTGCGCCGACAGTCGCGCCTCTTCCTCGCCGTCGATGACGTGGATCTTCAGCCCGGTCTCAGATTCCAGCTGCTTGCGGAATTCCGGCCCGTCCTCGGCGTCACGCATGGCGGCGGTCGCGACCACGGTCAGCGGCGGCAGCGCCATGCTGCGCGACAGCAGGCGAAAGCGTTTCAGCGCGGCCAGCGCGCGTTCGCGTCCCTCGGGGTTCAGGCGGCCGGTCTCGGCCATGCCGGCGCCCAGCGCGCACATGATCTTCTCGTTGTAGAAATACGCCGGGCTGCGCGCCGCCCCGTCGAAGACGACCAGCCGGACCGAGTTCGAGCCGATGTCGACCACGCCCACCCGGCTCAGCGCGCGGGCCGAGGGATCGTCGAAGAGCGGTCGCCCGAACGGGCCCCAGTCCGGTTCGGTGGTGGTGTCGCCGTCCACGTCGTCATCCCCCCTTGGGCGCGTCATTGGTAGAACCGACCGGGCGGCGGGGTCAATCGCCCGATCGCCCGGGGCCGCAGGGTCAACCGGCCTGCCCGCCTCGATCCACCGTCCTCAATCCTCGGTATGGGTCAGCTTCGGCACGTCCGCCGCGCCGGCCGACCCGCGGCCCGACAGCGACGGGTTCTCCATGAAGAAGCGGTGGCAGTTGAAGGCGAAGACGCCTTCGGGCACCGGCTCGCGCGTGAAATGCCCCTCGGGCGCCATGACCCAGCTTTGCGCGGTATCGGCGAGGTTCGCGGCCATGATCTGGCTGACGATCTGCGCCTTGACGGTGGGATTGTGGATCTCGACCCCGGTCTCGACCCGGCGGTTGAGGTTGCGCCCCATCCAGTCGGCCGAGGACAGGAACACGCGCGCCTTGGGATGCGGCAGCCCGTGGCCGTTGCCGAAGCAGATGATGCGCGAATGTTCGAGGTAGCGCCCGACGATCGACTTGACGCGGATGTTCTCGGACAGGCCCTTCACGCCGGGCCGCAGCCCGCAGATGCCGCGGATCACGCAGTCGATCCGCACGCCCGCCTGGCTGGCGGCATAGAGCGCGTCGATCATGTCCGATTCGATCAGCGAATTCAGCTTGATCCAGATCTGCGCCGGCCGGCCCGCCCGGGCATGCTCGGCCTCGGCGGCGATCAGGTCCAGCATCCCCTGCTTCAGGCTGTGCGGCGAGATGTAGAGGTTCTCCAGTCCCGCCGGCATCGCGTAGCCGCTGAGGTAGTTGAAGATCTTCGCCGCGTCGCGCCCCAGCGCCGGGTCGCACGTGAAGAACGACAGGTCGGTGTAGATCTTGGCGGTAATGGGATGGTAGTTGCCGGTGCCCCAATGGGTGTAGGTCACCAGCCTGTTGCCCTCGCGCCGGACGACCTGGCTGATCTTGGCGTGCGTCTTCCAGTCGAGGAAGCCGTAGACCACGTGGGCGCCCGCGCGCTCCAGCCGGCGGGATTGGCGGATATTGGCGGCCTCGTCGAAGCGGGCCTTCAGCTCGACCAGCGCGGTGACCGATTTGCCGTCCTCGGCCGCCTCGCACAGCGCCTCGACGATGGGCGAGTTGCGCGAGGTGCGGTAGAGCGTCTGCTTGATCGCCACCACGTTCGGGTCGCGCGCCGCGCGGCTGAGGAAGCGCACCACCATGTCGAAGGTCTCGTAGGGGTGGTGCAGCAGCATGTCCTTCTGCGCTATGGCGGCGAACATGTCGCCCTCGTGGTCCTGCACGCGCTCGGGCACGCGGGGCGTGAAGCTGGGCCACAGCAAGTCGGGGCGGGATTCGAGCACCAGTTCCTTGAGATCCGCCGCTCCCAGCATGCCGTCGAGTTCGATCACCTCGTCCTCGTTCACGTGCAGCTCGCGCATGACGATCTTGCGCAGGCCCGGGGGCGCGCCGCGCGAGACGGTAAGGCGCACCACCTCGCCGCGGCGGCGGCGCTTCAGCGCGACCTCGAACTCGCGCACGAGGTCCTCGGCCTCTTCCTCGACCTCGATGTCGCTGTCGCGCAGCACGCGAAAGCCGAAATGGTCCTTCACCTGGTAGCCGGGAAACAGGCTGTCGATGTGCAGCAGCAGCACGTCTTCCAGCAGGATGAAGCGGTTCTCGCCCTTCTCGGCGGGCAGCTCCATGAAGCGATCGATCTGCGCCGGGATCGGCAGCAGCGCCTGCAACCCGCGCCCGTCCCGGACGCGTTCGAGCTGCAGCGCCAGGCAGTAGCCCATGCTGGCGATGAACGGGAACGGGTGCGCCGGGTCGATCGCCAGCGGCGACAGCACCGGGAAGACCTGCGCCAGGAACGCCTCGGCCAGAAAGGCGCGGTCCGACTCGGTCAACTCGTCGCGCCGCGCGATGGTGATTCCCTGCTCGGTCATCAGCGCGCGCAGCTCGCTCAGGACGCGCTGCTGCGAGGCCATCAGGCGGCGCGCCTCGGCGTCGATCAGGTCAAGCTGCTGCGCCGGGGTCAGCCCGTCGTCGGCCGGGCTGGTGTTGCCCGCCTGCGCCAGCTCGCGCAGGCCCGCGACACGGACGGTGTAGAACTCGTCGAGGTTCGCCGACGAGATCGACAGGAAGCGCAGCCGCTCGAGCAGCGGCACGCGGGTGTTCTCGGCCTCCTCGAGCACGCGCCAGTTGAACCCGAGCCACGACAGCTCGCGGTTGACGAAGCGCGCGGGCCCAGACAGGTCCAGGTCCTCGAGCGCGGTCGCCGGCGGAAGCGGCGACTTCAGGAAATCGGCCTTGGTCATGGCGGGGTTGTCGGGCCCCGACGCAACGGTTTCGTGACGCATGTGCTCAGGGTGCGCCATCGTTTCGCCCTTCTTCAAGCGTTTCCAGGACGCGCATCGCCAGCGGGCGCGTGATCGCCCCCTTGCGCGCCAGCGCGGCGCTGTCCAGCGCCTCGACGATGGCCTGCGCGGCGCGGTAGCTGCGCGGCATGCGCGTCAGCAGGTAGGGGATCACATCGCCCACGGGCACCGTCTGCCGGTCGGCAAAGAGCTTGGCCAGCAGCGCCGCCAGCAGCGTGTCGTCCGGTTCCGGCAGGGCGACGGCCTGCGTGCCCAGCATGCGGCTTTTCAGGTCGGGCAGCGCCAGCGGCCAGTGGTTCGGCGCCCGCCGCGCCGTCAGCAGCAGCGCGTGCCCCTCGGCCAGCACGAGGTTGTGCAGGTGGAACAGCGCGGCCTCGGCCGCCTCGTCGCCGGCGATGCGGTCGGCATCCTCGACGCAGACCGACGTGGCCGCCAGCGCTGCGATGTCCGCCCCGGCCAGCGTGTCGCCGGGAACGATGCGCGCGCCGCTCTGCGCCGCCCAGACATGCGCCAGGTGCGACTTGCCCGCGCCCTCGGGGCCGGTCAGCACGCATTTGCGCGACGCCCAGGTGGGCCACGCCTCGATCATCGCCACCGCCATGGCGTTCGCCGGCGAGACGAAGAAATCCTCTCGTCCCAGCGCGGTGCGCGCCGGCAGCGGAAGCGGCAGCTGGCGGACGGCGCTCATGGCAGGTCGCGGTCGGTGCGATGCCGATCCGCCTCGGTCCCGTAAAGCAGCGACTCCTTGTAGCGCCCGGCCACGAAGCGCGCGAGCACGCCCAGCGCGGCGGCCAGCGGCACAGCAACAAGCAGCCCGACGAAGCCGAAGAGCGAGCCAAACACCGACAGCGCCAGCAGCAGCCAGACCGGGTGCAGCCCGACGCTGCCGCCGACCCAGCGCGGCGTCAGGACGTTGCCCTCGATGAACTGGCCGGACTGGAAGATCGCCCAGACCACGACGATCCAGATCCAGTCGCCCCAGAACTGGAACAGCGCCAGCCCGATCGCCAGCGCGCCGCCGACGATGGCGCCCACGTATGGAATGAAGGTCAGCATGCCCGCGACCACCCCCACGACCAGGCCGAACTGCAGCCCCACCAGCCACAGCGCCACGGCATAGTAGACGCCCAGCGCCAGGCTGACCGAACCCATGCCGCGCACGAAACCCGCCAGCACCGCATCGACCTCGCGCGCGAGCTGGCGGATCGTGTCCACGTGGTCGCGCGGCAGCAGCTCGTCCACGCGGGCGACCATGTTGTCCCAGTCGACCAGCATGTAGATCGCCACCACCGGCACGATCACGAACAGCAGGATCACGCTAAGAAGCGATGCGGCCGAGCTCAGCGCCGTCTGCACCAGCTGGCCGCCGCGCTCGCGGATCGTGTCGCCGATCCCCACCAGCGCCACCCGGACGGAACTGTCCTCGTCCATCGCCTCGGGGAAGCGCTCGCTCAGGAAGGCCTGCAGGTCGCGGAACAGCTGCGGCGCAAGCTCGACCAGCTGAACGGTCTGCTGCACCAGCGCCGGCACCACCGCCAGCGCGATCACCACGAACAGGATCAGCGCGCCCACCGTGATGACCGCCACCGACAGCACGCGGCTCAGACCCAGCCGTTCGAGCCGGTCGGCCAGCGGGTCCAGCGCGTAGGCCACGGCACCGCCCAGGATGAACGGCAGCAGCACGTCGCCCAGCACCCACAGCACCACGGCCAGCACCGCCAGCGCGATGCCCCAGTATTTCAGCTGTTCCCGGACGGGCAGCGCCATCGCATCGGTTCCTTGCGTTTCACCCTTCATCGCCCGCACGCGCAGCCCGCGCAAGGCCCGAGCATCCCTTGCCAAGCCACACCCCTTGCGCCACAACCGGCGCGCATCCGAGACGCGAAAGGAAGCCCATGCGCCTGTCGAGATATTTCCTGCCGGTTCTCAAGGAAACGCCGTCCGAGGCGCAGATCGTCAGCCACCGCTACATGCTGCGCGCCGGCATGATCAAGCAGGCCAGCGCCGGCATCTATTCGTGGCTGCCGCTGGGCTACAAGGTGCTGCGCAACATCGAGACGATCGTGCACGAGGAACAGGCCCGCGCCGGCCACATCGCCATGCTGATGCCGACGCTGCAATCGGCCGACCTGTGGCGCGAAAGCGGCCGCTACGACGATTACGGCCAGGAGATGCTGCGCATCACCGACCGCCACGACCGCGACATGCTGTACGGGCCCACCAACGAAGAGCTGATCACCGACATCTTCCGCAGCCACGTGAACAGCTACAAGGACCTGCCGCTGACGCTCTACCACATCCAGTGGAAGTTCCGGGACGAGATCCGGCCGCGCTTCGGCGTGATGCGGGGCCGCGAGTTTCTGATGAAGGACGGCTACAACTTCGACCTCACCAAGGAAGACGCGCTGCACGCCTACAACCGTCACCTGGTCAGCTACCTGCGCACCTACGAGCGCATGGGCCTGCAGGCGATCCCGATGCGCGCCGACTCCGGCCCGATCGGCGGCGACGACACGCACGAATTCCTGGTCCTCGCCGAAACCGGCGAGTCGGAGGTGTTCTACGATTCCGAGATCACCGACCTGAAGTTCGGCGACCGCCAGATCGACTACGACGACCACGCCCAGTGCCGCGCAGTGCTGGACGAGTTCACCTCGCGCTACGCCCGCACCGACGAAACCCACGACGAGGCGCTGTTCAACCAGATCCCCGAGGAACGCCGCCGCACCGCGCGCGGCATCGAGGTCGGGCAGATCTTCTACTTCGGCACCAAGTACTCCGAGCCGATGGGCGCCACCGTGCAGGGCCCCGATGGCAAGCCCGTGCCCGTGCACATGGGCAGCCACGGCATCGGCGTGTCGCGCCTGCTGGGCGCGATCATCGAGGCCAGCCACGACGATAAGGGCATCATATGGCCCGAGGGCGTGACACCCTTCCATTGCGGCATCGTCAACCTCAAGCAGGGCGACACCGAGGCCGACGCGGCGTGCGAGTCGCTCTACGACAGTCTCGTGGCGCTGGGGCTCGACCCGCTCTACGACGACCGCGACGAACGCGCCGGCGGAAAGTTCGCGACGATGGACCTGATCGGCCTGCCGTGGCGCATCACCGTCGGCCCGCGGGGCCTCAAGAACGGCGTGGTCGAGCTGACCAGCCGCCGCACCGGCGGGTCCGAGGAGCTGCCGCCCGAGCAGGCCGTCGCCCGCATCGCGCAGGTCTACGGCAAGGCCACCGCCTGAGCATCGCCTTCGCCCGGCGCCACACCGGCGCCGGGACAGGCAGTCCTGCGCCGGCGCTTCTTCGGTGAGTGTGTGAGAGTTACGTCGCAAACCTGAGAAGGGTCAACGCGCCCTGCCCCGCGCAAACGCTCAATCGCTGCAGGGAAACCGTGTGGCCAGCCCCGCCGCCAGTGCCGCATCCACGGCGTCGGGCGCGCCGCCCCTGCCCGCCGCTTCGGGCCTGAAGCGCGATCGAAACGCCTCCAGCACCGCGTCCCGTTGCCCGTTGGCCCAGCGATAGCCGATGCGGTGCAGGTCGACCCAGGGATCGCCCGGCGCACCCGCCTCGGGCCAGACGCACAGGCCCGACCGCGCCAGCCGGCGCCAGTCGAAGCGGCGGCCGGGGTCGATCTTGCGCCCCGGTGCCGTGTCGGAATGCGCGACCACGCGCGCGGGCTCGATCCGCCAGCGCCCCATGACGCCGCGCAGCAGGTCCTCGAGCCTGTCCATCAAAGACGCCGCAAAGGGCACGGCGCCAGTGTTGTCCAACTCGATCCCGATCGAGCGCGAGTTCACGTCCGTGCACGCGCCCCAGGCGCCCGCGCCGGCGTGCCAGGCGCGCGCGTCCTCGTCGACCATCTGCCAAAGCGTGCCGTCCCGGCCGATCAGGTAATGCGCCGAGACCTGGCTTTCGGGGTTGCAGAGCCAGTCGCGCGCCGACACCGCATCCTTCATCGCGGTGTAGTGCAGCACGATCATGTCCGGCGTGGCACCGTCGCGCCGGTCACCGAAATTCGGCGACGGCGCGGCGATGGCCGAAGCCTCGCCCCTCAACTGCCGCGGACGGCCCGGAACGGCGTCGGATCCCAGCGGCAGGCAAAGCCGTCGCCGTCCGGGTCCAGGTTCTCGCGGTCGCGCTCGGGACCGCCGGCGGCCAGGAACGCCTCTTGCGCGAGGTCAGGCTTTGCGAACTGCGCGCAGGCGCGCTGGTGACGCGCCGCGGTGCGGATGCCCAGCCGGCGATACATCTGCGTGCCCACCGGGTTGTCGGTCCGCAGCGCGTATTCGACGATGTTCGGCGTGTCCGAGCCCGGCCGCGTCGGCACGGCCGTCGGCGTGATGACGCGGTACTGCTCGCGGTTGCGCGCGATCAGGTTGGCGTCGGCCGCGATGTCGCGCTCCTCGCTCACCGCGTCGAAGTCGTTCTCGGCCGAGATGCCGGCTGCGTTGCTGACTACGTCGCCACCGGTGCCACCGTCCAGCGTCGTGCCGCTCTCGACCGCCGGCGCCGCGGGCACGCCGCCCATCAGCTCGGCCTCGCGGGCGGCGTATTCGTCGTAATCGCCGAAGCCCACGCCGGCACCGCTGTCGGGCATGCCGGTGGTGCAACCGGCAAGCGTCAGGGCGATCAGCCCGGGAAGTAGAAGAATGCGCATTGTCAGCCCCTGAATCTCGCGTGACGTGTCCGCTACCACCATTTCGCGGGTTTATCCACAAATGCCGCGGCCCGTTCGAGGGCGTAGGCGGTATTCAGCAGATCGCCCTCCTCCCAGGGCCGGCCGATCAGCTGCAGGCCCAGCGGCAGGCCCTTGCGGTCGACACCCGCCGGCACGGAAACGCCCGGAAGGCCCGCAAGGTTCACCGTCACGGTGAACACGTCGTTGAGATACATCTGCACCGGGTCCGACGCCTCCTGACCCAGCGCGAAGGCCGAGGACGGCGTCGCCGGCGTCAGGATTGCGTCGACGCCCTCGGCGAACACGGTCTCGAAGTCGCGCTTGATCAGCGTGCGGACCTTGCGCGCGCGGTTGTAGTAGGCGTCGTAGAAGCCCGCCGACAGCACGT
>NZ_JBELMH010000058.1:0-13886 GCF_042096055.1 Citreimonas sp.
ACCGGCCTGTCACGCCGGGGGTCGCGGGTTCGAGCCCCGTCAACCGCGCCATTTCGACCATTCCCCAATATCGTCAGTGATGCCTGGATGCCGGACCGTTTTGGCGCGCTCGGTTTCTTCACGCACACGGCCGGGCAGCCCTCGGCGCTCGCGCTTGATCCGCTTAACCGCAATCCGTGAATTTTCTTGAACGCCCTCGGGAACCGCTTCGGACCCACGGTGTTGTTAATCAAAGAAGCGCCCGCGAGGGGCGCTTCGTAACAATTCGAAAGTGTCGGCGGATGGCCGTGTCACGAACCCCAGCTGCGCACCGGACCGCAATCCATGTGCACGAAGTTCGAGCCGGTGTACCGGCCGACGCCGCCGGCTCGGCAGGCCGCCGCCGCGCGCGCCATCTGCGAAACGCTGCGCGAATGCAGACGCAGGTCTGCCGCTTCGCCGCGAAGGTGGCGCGAGTTCTTGGCCACGCCACCGGACTGGCTGCGCAGCATGTTGTTGGTCTTGGGAGACCGGTAGCCCGAAATCAGGGCGTAGGGTTCGGACACATCCAGAAGGTTGTGCGAAGCCGCCATGATGTCGATCGTCCTGGCGTCGATCGTCTTGACGTCGTTGGTACGCCAATCGCGCATGAAGCGAGAGATCTCGGTCAGGGCGTCGGAGATGTAATCCCCTTCCACCCAATAGACCATGTCGAGCCGTTCGCCGTTGCGCGGGTTGACCATGCGCAGCCGGCGGATGTCGCCTGCGCCTTTCAGAAAGCCCGCCGCGTGTGAAAACGTCGGGGCCGCGGTCAGCGTGGTCGCCGCGAACGCGCCAAGAAGCGCGCGCCGGGTGAGCCCGGTCGAAGAGTTAGCTGTCATGAAGCGCCTGTCCCGTGGTCGCTGGATTTACCTGTGAGTTCTACCTGTCACTCGAACCTCTGCGGATCCGTCTGCCCCTGTCCTCGGGGACACGTTCGGTATGGCACGAATCAGGTTAACGGAAAAGGTAGCGTTGGATGGAACTTTCCTTCGCAAGCGGATTCCTGCGCAACGCGCGCGGAGGCCGCCGGGATGTGGCGCCGGGGCACGGTCCTTCACGAAGTGCTCGCCCGGCGTAACGGGAACGTCACTTCCTGAAACCTTTGAAGGCTTTGCGCGTAATTGATGTAGACAGGCGCCGGGCCGGGGAACACCCTTCGGCCATGGTTCGAGCCGCGGCCGAGGCATCAAAGGAAACATCCCATGTTCAACTCCAGTGTCACCACCCGCTGGCGCCATGCGCGCAACGCGGCCGTCGCGGCGGCGTTTCTGGCCGCGTCGCCCGCCGCCGCGCAGCAGGACCTGTCGCTGAACGTGACGCCGTTCATGCAGGCGGTGGCCGAGGGACTCGACAGCGATCCGGCGATCGCGGCCTTCTACCGTGACCGCGACTTCGCCCCGCTGTGGACCGGTGCGGGCGAAACCCACGGCGCCCGCCGCGCAGCGCTGCTCGAGGCGCTGTCCAGCGCCGACGCCCACGGCCTGCCGGCCCGCGCCTACGATGCGAACGCCCTGGTCGGCCGGATGGCCGCGGCACGCTCGGCCGAAGAGCGCGCGAGCATCGAGATGGCGCTGACCGAGGCGTACTTGCGCTACGCGCGCGACGTGCAGTCGGGCATCCTAGACCCCAACGCGGTGGTCTCTGCGATCAAGCGCGAGCGTCCGATCCGCGACGCCGACGCGCTGCTCGAACGGATCGAAGCCGGCGACGCGCGCCGCGTCTTGCGCGAACTCGCCCCCGGCAGCAACGAGTACACCCGCCTGATGCGCGCCAAGATGATGCTGGAACGCACCATCGCGCATGGCGGCTGGGGCGCGCCGGTGCAGGCCCGCACGCTGGAGTCCGGCGATTCCGGCGACGCGGTCGTGGCGCTGCGCGATCGCCTGGTGGCGATGGAGTACCTGAACCCGCATCTCGGCACGTCCTACGACGCGCGGATGGAGGCGGCGGTGCGCCAGTTCCAGCAGGATCACGGTCTCGAGGTCGACGGCGTCGCCGGGCCCGGCACGCTGGGCGCGCTAAACACGCCGCCCGAGGAGCGACTGAAATCGGTGATCGTCGCGATGGAGCGCGAGCGCTGGCTGAACTTGCCCGGCGGGCGCGGCGACCGGCACGTTCTGGTCAACCTTGCCGACTTCCACGCGCAGATCATCGACGACGGCAAGACGACCTTCCGCACCCGCTCGGTCGTCGGGCACCAGGACAGGGACCGTCAGTCGCCCGAGTTCTCGGACGTCATGGAGCACATGGTCATCAACCCGTACTGGTACGTGCCGCGCTCGATCATCGTCGACGAATACCTGCCGGACATGCGCCGCAACCCCTACGCGCATTCGCATATCGACGTGATCGACAGCTCTGGCCGGGTGGTGAACCGTGGCCGCGGCTTCGGGCGCTACAACGCGCAGACCTTCCCGTTCTCGATGCGCCAGCAGCCCGGCCCCGAGAACGCGCTGGGGACGGTCAAGTTCATGTTCCCGAACCGCTACAACATCTACCTGCATGACACGCCGGCCAAGAGCCTGTTCTCGCGCAACACGCGGGCCTTCAGCCACGGCTGCATCCGCCTGCAGGACCCGCACGAGTTCGCCTACGCGCTGCTCGCCCCGCAGGAGGAGAACCCGCAGCGGTTCTTCCAGTCGATCCTGCAGGCCGGCCGGAACACCACCGTGCCGCTGGAACAGAACGTGCCGGTGCACCTCGATTACCGCACGGCGTTCACGCAGGCGAAGGGTAACGTGCAGTACCGCGACGACGTCTACGGCCGCGACGCCATGATCTGGCGCGCGCTGGCGGATGCCGGGGTGGCATTGCGCATCGGTCAGGGCTAGACCGGGCGGCGCGGCCCGGCGCGGCCGCCGCCAGCCGGAGGAGCCGCGGAATCGATGCCCAGCGAACGACCCGTCCGCCACACCCTGACCGAGATCGCCGCCGCCCTTGGCATGCACGCCGAAGGGGACGGCGCGCTGGCGGTCACCGCCGTCGCGGAGCCTGCCTCGGCGGGCGCCGACGACCTGGCGCTGGCGATGAAGCCCGCCTTTGCCGAGGGGCTGGCCCAAGGCGCCGCGCGCGCGGCACTGATGTGGGAAGGGGCGGACTGGCGCGGCTACGGGTTGCAGGCCGCGATCCTGGCGCCACGCCCGCGGTTCGCGCTGTCCACCGTCTCGGCGATGATGGATCCGGGCGCGGGGTACGCGGCGGGCATCCATCCCTCGGCGGTGATCGATCCCTCGGCCACGCTTGCCGATGACGTCTCGATCGGCCCCTTCACGGTGATCGGCCCGCGCGCCCGCATCGGCGCCGGCAGCGTGATCGGCCCGCAGGTGCATGTGGGTGCCGATACCCAGATCGGGGCGAACGCGCTGATCCACGCAGGCGTGCAGATCGGCGCGCGCGTGCGGATCGGTGCGCGCTTCATCGCGCAGCCGGGCGCCTGCGTGGGCGCCGACGGCTTTTCCTTCGTCACGCCCGAGCCGTCGGGCCCCGAGTTGGCCCGCGCGACGCTGGGCGCCGAGGGCACCGCGACCGCACAGGGCTGGGCGCGGATCCACAGCCTCGGCGGCGTGACCATCGGCGACGACGTCGAGATTGGCGCCAAGTCCTGCATCGACCGCGGCACCGTCCGCGACACCCGGATCGGCGACGGGGTCAAGATCGACAACCTCGTGCAGGTCGGCCACAACGTTGTGGTGGGACGCGACTGCATGCTCTGCGCGCAGGTGGGCATCGCAGGCTCGACTGTGCTGGGCGACGGCGTGGTGATGGGCGGCAAGGCCGGCGCGTCCGACAACATCGCGATCGGCGCGCGCGCGATCCTCGGCGGCGGCACGATCGCGCTGGCCAACGTGCCGGCGGGGCGCGTCATGCTGGGCTACCCGGCGATGAAGATGGACAGCCACGTGGAAAGCTACAAGGCGCTGCGCCGGCTGCCGCGTCTCTTCCGTGACGTCGCAGCCCTGAAGAAAGCGGTTTCAAAGACGCCCCAGAGCGACTAGATCGGGCGCGACACGGGCAGTACGAGGACCGCAGCGATGGATGTCGAGGACCGGGTGATCGCGATTGTCGCCGAGCAGGCCATGCTCGAGCCGTCGGACGTGACGCTGGATTCCACACCCGAAGAGCTGGGAATCGACAGCCTCGGCCTGGTCGAGGCGATCTTCGCCATCGAAGAGACGTTCGACATCTCGGTACCCTTCAATGCCAACGATCCGCAGGGATCGGATTTCGACATCTCGTCGGTCGGGCAGATCGTGGCGGGCATCCGCAGGCTGATGGCCGAGCAGCACGCGTGAAGCGCGTCGTCATTACCGGCGCGGGCACGATCAACCCGCTGGGACACGACGTGCCCACCACGATGCAGGCGATGCGCGAGGGGCGCTGCGGGATCGGCCCGCTGGACTTCCGCGACGTCGACCGCCTGGCGATCCGGATCGGCGGGCAGGTGCGCGACTACACCGCCGAAGACCGCTTCAACCGCCAGCAGCTGGCGCTTTATGATCGATTCACGCAGTTCACGCTGATCGCCGCGCGAGAGGCGCTGGGGCAGGCGGGACTCGACTTCAACGGAGAGCTGGCCGACCGCGCCGGCGTCGTGCTGGGCACAAGCGGCGGCGGGCTGACTACGCAGGACGAGAATTACCGCGCCGTCTACGAAGAGGGCAAGAACCGCGTCCATCCCTTCGTCGTGCCGAAGCTGATGAACAACGCCGCCGCCAGCCATGTCAGCATGGAGTTCAACCTGCGCGGCCCCAGCTTCACCGTGGCCACGGCCTGCGCGTCGTCGAACCACGCGATGGGGCAGGCCTTCGCGATGGTCCGCTCGGGGCTGACCACGGCGATGGTGACGGGCGGATCAGAATCGATGCTGTGCTTCGGCGGCGTGAAGGCGTGGGAGGGCCTGCGCGTCATGTCCAAGGACGCGTGCCGGCCTTTCTCGGCCACGCGCAACGGTATGGTGCAGGGCGAGGGCGCCGGCATCTTCGTGTTCGAGGAATACGAGCACGCCAAGGCCCGCGGCGCCGAGATCCTGGCCGAGGTGGTGGGCTTCGCCGCGACCTCGGACGCGGCGGACATCGTGATGCCGTCCAAGCAGGGCGCCGCGCGTGCGATTCGAGGTGCGCTGCGCGACGGGCGGATCGACGCCGAGCGCGTGGGCTACATCAACGCGCATGGCACCGGGACCGCCGCCAACGACAAGACCGAGTGCGCGGCGGTGGCGGATGTCTTCGGCCACCATGCCGACGACCTGATGATCTCGTCCACCAAGTCGATGCACGGGCACCTGATCGGCGGCACCGGCGCGGTCGAGCTTCTGGCCTGCATCATGGCGCTGCGGGACGGGGTGATCGCGCCGACGATCGGCTACGAGGAGCCCGACCCGGAATGCGCGCTGGACGTGGTCCCGAACGAGGCGCGGCAGGCCGAGGTGGACGTGGTCCTGTCGAACGCCTTCGCCTTCGGCGGCCTCAACGCCGTGCTGGCGCTGGGGCGCGCCTGACGCGCTAGTTGCTCGGCTTGCAGTCGGCGTGATCGCCGGGGCAAAGCACGGTGACCGCGTCGATATCGGAATCGCCCGCGGCGTCGTTCCCGCTGTTTCTGTAGCGGATCGACACGTCCTCGAACCCGCTGCGCATCCCGTCGTCGGCCTGCGCGAGCAGGTTCGGGCGGAACACGCGCATCGACGTGGCGACCTGCGCAAGGCCGCCTACAGGGTCGAAGAAGCCCGTCATCCCGTCCTCCTTCCAGCTCGAAAAGCTGTCGAGGTCCGAGAACACCAGCGCCCCGTCGAGGTCGTATCGCGCGCCGTCACGGCCCGCGTCCGGTGTCCCGGACGCCACGGATATGTCCAGATCGGCCAGGTGCGGCGTGTCGGCAAGCGCCAGCGCGGCGTCGACCGCGCCGCCGTCGATGGCGAGGTCCAAGGCCCGGAATTCGACCACGATCACCGTGTCGGGCGCGGCGGGTTCGGTCGATTGCGCACCGGCGGGACCGGCATGCGGAACGAACAGAAGGCTTGAAATCAGCGCCGGGCCGGCGCGGAACGTGAGCGGCATGTCTCTCTCCTTCGCTGGTCGGGAAGACAATGCCGCACGCGACGTGCGGTTCCGGGCGCGGGTCGCCGCCCGCGCCCGGTCAACGCGTCAGCGCAGGATCGAGTGGCCGGCGTATTCCGCCGCCTCGCCCAGCATCTCGTCGATACGGATCAGCTGGTTGTACTTGGCCAGCCGGTCCGAGCGCGCCAGCGAGCCGGTCTTGATCTGACCGCAATTGGTGGCGACCGCGAGGTCAGCGATGGTGGTGTCCTCGGTCTCGCCCGAGCGGTGGGACATGACGTTGGTCATGCCGGCGCGGTGGGCCATCTCGACCGCTTGCAGCGTCTCGGTCAGGGTGCCGATCTGGTTGACCTTGACCAGCATGGAATTGGCGCAGCGCTTCTCGATGCCCATCTCCAGCCGGCGCGGGTTGGTCACGAACAGGTCGTCGCCGACCAGCTGGACCTTGCCGCCCAGCGCGTCGGTCAGCGCGCGCCAGCCGTCCCAGTCGTCCTCGGAGCAGCCGTCCTCGATCGAGATGATGGGGTAGTCGTCGCACAGCGCCTGCAGGTAGGCGACGTTCTCGTCCGGGGTCAGCGACTTGCCCTCGCCCTTCATCTCGTACTTGCCGCCCTCGAAATACTCGGTCGCGGCGCAATCGAGCGCCAGGTAGATGTCCTTGCCCGGCTTGTAGCCGGCCTTCTCGATCGAGCGCAGGATGAAGTCGAGCGCCTCGCGCGTGCCGCCGAGTTCGGGTGCGAAGCCGCCCTCGTCGCCCAGACCGGTGGACATGCCTGCGTCGACCAGTTCCTTCTTGAGCGTGTGGAACACCTCCGAGCCCATGCGCACCGCTTCGCGGATGTTGGCGGCGGCGACCGGCATGATCATGAATTCCTGGATGTCGATCGGGTTGTCGGCGTGTTCGCCGCCGTTGATGATGTTCATCATCGGCACGGGCAGCACGCGGGCAGACGTGCCGCCGACGTAGCGGAACAGCGGCTGGCCGCAGAAATCCGCCGCCGCTCGCGCGGCCGCCAGCGAGACGCCCAGGATCGCGTTGGCGCCCAGGCGACCCTTGTTGTCGCTGCCGTCGAGTTCGATCATCGCCATGTCGAGCGAGACCTGTTCGGTCGCGTCCATGCCGGCCAGCGCCTCGGCGATCTCGCCGTTGACGGCCGCCACGGCGTCCAGCACGCCCTTGCCCTTGTAGCGCGCCTTGTCGCCGTCGCGGCGTTCCACGGCCTCGTAGGCGCCGGTCGACGCGCCCGACGGCACGGCGGCGCGGCCCATGGTGCCGTCCTCGAGCGTGACGTCGACCTCGACCGTCGGGTTCCCCCGGCTGTCGAGGATCTCGCGGGCGTGGATGTCGATGATGGTGCTCATTGGCGGTGTCCCTCGTTCTGGGTCGGTCGTGGCTTTACGCAGGGTTCTACCAACCGCGCGGCGAAAGTAAACGCGCCAGCGCTCAGCCGGCGGCGGCGGGGCGCGAGGCGGCCGCGGTGCGGATCGCGAGGCGGCGTTCGCGCGCAAAGGTGTATAGGCCCGCCGCGAGGATCAGCGCGCCGCCCGCCAGCGTCGGAAGGCCCGGCCGTTCGCCGAAGACCGCCATGCCGAGGCCGGTGGTGAAGACCAGCCGCGTGTAGCGGAAGGGCGACACGATCGCCGCGGGCGCCAGCCGCATCGCGGTGGTGACGCACAGGTAGCCGAGTGCGGTGACCACGACCATTGCGGCGATGTAGACCAGCGCCAGCGGCTCGGCGGTCATGGGCTTGGCCTCGAAGATCAGCAGGGCGAGGCCGGGCACGATGATCGCCATGAAGCCCCAGGTCGAGATCGCCAGCGACGGGATCGATTCCGGAGAGAGCCGCGTGACCAGGTCGCGCGCGGCGAGGCCGACGACTCCCATCACGGCGAACAGCTCCCAACCCGAGAATTCCGCGCCGAAGGGCCGGATCACCAGCAGCATGCCGACGAGGCCCACCGCGATGGCAGTCCAGCGGCGCCAGCCGACCTCTTCGCGCAGGAACAGCGCGGCGCCGAGTGTGACCACCAGCGGCGCGGCCTGCATGATCGCGGCGAAGACCGATAGCGGCACCTTCGAGATGCCGACGATCAGGCCCAGCCCGCCGACGATCTCGAACGCGTTGCGCAGCAGCACCATCGGATGCAGCGCGTCGGCTGTGAAGATGCGCACGCGCTTGATCGCGGCGAGCGCGAGGAACAGCGCGGTGCCGCCTAGGCTCATGCTGACCATGACCTGGCCCAGCGGCGCGCGCTGGCTGGCGAGCTTGATGAACACGTCGGAGACGGCGAGGAACGCCATCGCGCCGAGCATGAGGCCGATGGCCCTCAGGACGTTGATCTGCATTCAGGTGATCACGTCGGGTTTGTCACGCCCGGTTCGTTTTCGGATGCCGGCGATGGCGTCGGCGGCGGCGATCACGGGCTTCAGCCGCTGCTGCGGGTCGTCGTCCAGCACGTCGCGGTCGTAGGTCTCGAGGTAGACGCGCAGGGTGGCGCCGGCGGTGCCGGTGCCCGACAGGCGGAAGACCACGCGCCCGCCGCCGTCGAAATGCACGCGCAGGCCCTGCGCGGTAGCGCGGCTGCCGTCGACCGGGTCGTCATAGGCGAATTCGTCGGCCTTGGTGACGCGCAGGCCGGCATCTTCGGTGCCGGGCAGGGTGGGGATCTGGGCGTGCAGTTCCGACATCAGGCCCTTGGCGGCCGCGGCGTCGACGTCCTCGTAGTCGTGGCGGGAATAGTAGTTGCGGCCGAAGGTCCGCCAGTGGTCCTGCATCAGTTCGGCCACGGAAATCTTGCGCACGGCGAGGATGTTGAGCCAGAACAGCACCGCCCAGAGGCCGTCCTTCTCGCGCACGTGGTCGGAACCGGTGCCGGCGGATTCCTCGCCGCAGAGCGTGGCGCGGCCGGCGTCGAGCAGGTTGCCGAAGAACTTCCAGCCGGTGGGCGTCTCGTAGCAGTCGATGCCCAGCTTCTCGGCCACGCGGTCGAGCGCGCGCGAGGTGGGCATCGAGCGTGCGACACCCTTCAGCCCGTCCTGGTAGCGCGGCACCAGCGTGGCGTTGGCGGCCAGCACCGCGACGCTGTCCGAGGGTGTCACGTAGACGCCGCGCCCGACGATCATGTTGCGGTCGCCGTCGCCGTCGCTGGCGGCGCCGAAATCGGGCGCGTCGTCGCCCATCATCAGGTCCATCAGCGGATTGGCCCAGATCGGGTTCGGGTCGGGGTGGCCGCCGCCGAAATCGGGCTTCGGCTCGGCGTTGACGACGCTGCCCTTCGCGGCGCCCAGCCGGTCCTCGAGGATCGCCTTCGCGTAGGGGCCGGTGATCGCGTGCATCGCGTCGAAGCGCATCGTGAAGCCCGAGGCGAAAAGCTCGGCGATGGCGTCGAAGTCGAAGATCTCCTCCATCAGCGCGGCGTAGGCCGCGACCGGGTCGACGACCTCGACCACCATGTCGCCCAGTGTGCTTTCGCCGGGGGTCGACAGGTCGATGTCGTGCGCCTCGAGGATGCGGTATTCGGTGATCGTGCTCGTCGCCTCGTGGATGGCGTTGGTGACGGATTCGGGGGCGGGGCCGCCGTTGGCGGTGTTGAACTTTACGCCGAAATCGCCCTTCGGGCCGCCGGGGTTGTGGCTGGCCGACAGGATGATGCCGCCGTCGGTGCCGCGCGTGCGGATGAGGTTCGACGCGGCGGGCGTCGACAGCAGCGCGCCCACACCGACAATGACGCGCGCGGCGCCCGAGGCGGCGGCCATGCGCAGCACCACCTGTGCGGCACGGTCGTTGAAGTGGCGTCCGTCGCCGCCCAGCACCAGCGTCTTGCCCTTCACGCCGCCGATGCCGTCCCAGATCGCCTGGACGAAGTTTTCGAGGTAGTGCGGCTGCTGGAACTCGGGCGTCTTCTTGCGCAGGCCCGAGGTGCCGGGCTTCTGCCCGTCGATCGGTTTCGTGGCGACGGTGTCGATCTTCATGGCATCCTCCTGCACGGGCGTGGGCCCTGTATCGCGTCTTGGCCGCGCCCGCGCAAGCGGCGGGCCGCCGGCGACGATACGCGAAGGGTGCGGCGCGCGTTCCGCGTCAGGCGCGTTCGCGCAGCAATTCGTCCAGATGCACCGCGCAGCCCGTGAGCGCCGCGTAGTCGTCCGAGACGACGTGCACGGCGAACTGCTCCATGAAGGGCGCGAAGCGGCCCTTGTCGCGGAAGGCCTGCGTGAAACCCAGCGTCTCCAGATGCGGGCCGAGATGGCGGATCACGCCGCCGACCAGATAGATGCCGCCGAAAGGCAGGGTGATCAGCGCCAGATCGCCGGTGTAGCGGCCCAGCAGGCGCACGACGATGCGCGCGGCGCGTACGGCGCGGGCCTCGCCGGCCTGGAACGCGGCGAAGATCTCGGACGCGGGCAGGGCGACGGTCTCGCCCTCTTCGGCGCAGCACCAGGCGTAGACACGCTCGAACCCGCGACCCGACAGCAGGTCCTCGAGCCCCGGGGTTGTGTGCGTGTGGTGCTCGGCCACCCAGTCGCGCAGGCGCAATTCGTCCGCGCTCTGCACCGGGATCGAGACGTGCCCGGCCTCGGCCGGCGGCACGAGGGTCATGCCGCGGCGCTTGAACACGGGCTGCGCGTTCAGGCCCGTACCCATGTTGACCACCAGGCGCGGTTGTTCGGGTGCGCTGACGGGGGCTGCGATCAGCGTGGAAAGCCCGGCGTCGCCCAGATGGCCAACCGCCACGCCCTGCGCCTGAAGGTCGTTCAGGACCGACACGGTTTGCGCGCCGGTGGCCTCGCGCAGCGCTGCTTGGTCGACGCGCCAGGGCAGGTTGGTCAGCGTGCCGACGCCGTCGCGCACGGGGCCCGCCATGTCGACGCAGGCGGCCTGCGGGGCGGCGCCGGTTTCGGCCAGGTAAGCGCGCAGGATCGGGTCGATGCCGCCGTGTTCGGCGTTGCGGAACCGCCGGATCGAGGCCGTGTCGACCGCCGTGCCATGCGCCAGCGCCACGCGCGTGTTGGTGCCACCGATATCGGCGACGACGGCGAGGGTCGCATGCGGCATGGCCTAGTCCTTCAACGCTTTGGCGAGCGCGTGGTACGAGGCCTTGGGCGTGCGCGCAAGCGTGTCGAAATCCACGTGCACGAGGCCGAAGCGCTTCTCGTAGCCCAGCGACCATTCGTAATTGTCCATCAGCGACCACACGAAATAGCCTTGCACCGGCACGCCGTCGTCAATCGCGTCCTGCACCTGGTCGAGATGGTCGTCGATGAAGGCTATGCGGTCGTCGTCCTGCACGCCGCCGTCGATCAGCGGATCGGGCGCAGCCATGCCGTTCTCGGTCACGTAAAGCGGCGTGTCGCCGGTGTATTCGGCGGTGGCCCGGCGCAGGAAGTTGCCGAGACCCTGCGGAAAGATCTCCCACCCCATGAAGGTCTTGGGCAGCGGACCGTCGCATTCCCTGACGTGCGGCCAGGGGCCGGGATCGTGCGCGATGACCTTGCGCGTGTAGTAGTTGAGGCCGACCCAGTCGAGCGGCTGCGAGATCAGGCCCAAGTCGTCCTGCCAGTTCGCGGGCATGTGCGGCTCGAGCCCCTCGAGCACCAGCGCGGGGTATTCGCCCTTGGTCGCGGCGCCCAGGAACCAGCGGTTGTAGATCGCGTCGTAGCGTTCGGCCGCAAGCTTGGTCTCGTCGCTGTCGTCGGCGGGCGTGGACCATTCGAAGTTGAACACGCCGCCGAGGTTTTTCATCCCGAGGCCGCGCATCACCTCGATCGAGCGCCCTTGCGCCACCAGCACGTGGTGCATGGCGCGCGCGGTGGCACGGATGTCGCGCAGCCCCGGCGCCTGGTGGCCGAGGAAGTGCGACAGCCAGGCGACGCACCACGGCTCGTTGATCGGGGCGGCGGACCACAGCCGGTCGCCGATGCGGGTCATCAGCGCCTCGGTGAAGCGGGCGAAATGGTCGGTGGTCGCGCGGTTGCGCCAGCCGCCGGCATCGGCCAGCGCCGAGGGCAGCTCCCAGTGGTAGAGGGTCGCGGCGGGTTTCAGGCCGCGCTCCAGCATGGCGTCGACCAGCCGGTCGTAGAAGTCGAGGCCTTGCGCGTTCACCGTCTGGCCGTCGGGCATGACGCGCGCCCAACTGGTCGAGAAGCGGTAGACGTCGAAGCCCGCGCCGGCGACCAGGTCGAGGTCGTCCTCGTAGCGGTGAAAGTGGTCGCAGGCCTTCGCGCCATCCTCGGCGCGCACGACGTTGCCGGGCGTGGCGGCGAAGTCGTCCCAGTGCGTGCGCCCGGCGCCGCCGAAGGCGTGGCCCTCGATCTGGTAGGCCGAGGTGGCCGTGCCGAACAGGAATCCCTTTGGAAAATCGGGGCGCGAGTGTTTCATGATCGTCCTTCCTGCTGCGGCGGGCATACGGCGCACGCCGGGGGCGCCGATGGCGCGGCGGTGGTCGCCTTTAGGGCTAACAGGTGGGGTGCCGCTCTCGCAAGCCGGGTTCGCGGCATTGACAGCGCGGGGTCGGTTAGCGCTAATCGTGGTGGAAGGGCGCCTCGGACGACCCGGGCGCCCGCGCCCCGCAGGCCGCGGCACGCGCCGTTGACGCCATGCGGGACGCGCCTAGCTAGACGCCTGTCAAGGCGCGCAAAAGACGCGATCCGATTGGGAGGAACATCATGAAGAAGACATTTCACGCCGGGGTGGCCGTCGCGGCCCTGTGCGCCGGTTCGGTGCACGCCCAGGAACTGGTATTCACCCCCGGCGAGGGCGATTTCAGCTGGGACGAACTCGAGACGTTCGCGTCCGAGCATGACCTGTCGGGCCAGACGCTGAACATCACCGGTCCGTGGATCGGCGACGACAAGGACCTGGTCGATTCCGTCATCGCCTATTTCGAGGACGCCACCGGCGCCGCGGTCGAATACGCGGGCTCGGACAGCTTCGAGAGCGAGATCCGCCGCGCCGCGCAGACCGGCGGCCTGCCCAACCTCGCGGTGCTGCCGCAGCCCGGCCTGCTGGCCGACCTGGCCGCGCAGGGCGACGTGGCCCCGCTGAGCGCCGAGACGGCCGAGTGGATCCGCGAGAACTATGCCGCCGGCGAGAGCTGGGTCGACCTCGCCACCAGCTACAACGAGCAGGCGGGCGAGGAGGCGCTGAACGGCTTCTTCTACAAGGTCGACGTGAAATCGCTGGTCTGGTACTCGCCCCCCGTCTTCGACGAGCTGGGCTACGAGATCCCCGAGACGATGGAGGACCTGATCGCGCTCAGCGAACAGGCGGTCGAGGACGGATTCAACCCGTGGTGCATCGGGCTGGGCTCGGGCGGGGCGACCGGGTGGCCCGCGACCGACTGGGTCGAGGACATCATGCTGCGCACGCAGAGCCTGGACACCTACGACGCCTGGGTGGCGAACGAGATTCCCTTCGACAGCCCCGAGGTGGTGAACGCCATCGACACCTTCGGCACCTTCGCGCGCAGCGAGGACTTCACCGGCATGTCGCCGGCCGAGGTGGTGGCCACCGACTTCCGCGACGCGCCGGACGGTCTGTTCCAGTTCCCGCCGGCCTGCCTGATGCACCGGCAGGCGTCGTTCATCCCGACCTTCTTCCCGGAGGACGCGGAATACGACTTCTTCTACTTCCCGGCCTTCGAGGGCGAGGACCTGGGCAGCCCGGTGCTGGGCGCCGGCACGGTCTGGGCGATCACCGACGAGAACGACGCGGCCTACGCGTTCATCGACTTCCTCAAGCTGCCGATCGCGCACGAGATCTGGATGGCGCAGTCGGGCTTCCTGACGCCGCACAAGGGCGTCAACACCGAGCT
>NZ_JBELMH010000058.1:13986-22218 GCF_042096055.1 Citreimonas sp.
TCTGGATGGCGCAGTCGGGCTTCCTGACGCCGCACAAGGGCGTCAACACCGAGCTCTACGCCAACGAGACGCTGCGCGGCATGGGCGACATCCTGTTGGGGGCCACGTCCTTCCGCTTCGACGCGTCCGACCTGATGCCGTCCGAGATCGGCGCCGGCGCCTTCTGGACCGGCATGGTCGAGTACATGCGCACCGGTGACGCGCAGGCCGAGGCCGCGTCGATCCAGAGCGCCTGGGACGCGATCCAGTAAGCCACCGGGCCCGGGTCCGGGCCTGACGCTGCACGGGCCCCGGCCAGCATTCCCCGGACGGGGCGCACCCGACCAACGAGAAGGGACCGGCGCCGGCCTCGCGCGACGGGTCCCTCGCAGGGGCGCCTCCCGCCGCGGGTGGCGACAAGGGAGGAGGGACCCATGCTTGATTCCGTCATCGTCTCCGGGATCGTCACCATCATCGTCGGCGTCGGCGGGATGTTCGCCTACTTCTGGCTGTCGAACTACGTGCTCGACCACGTCTTCTTTCCCGCGCGGGGCGAAAACATCGGCCGCAACATCAACCGCGCGAACCAGATCCGGCCCTGGCTGTTCCTGTTTCCCGCGATGTTCGCGCTGGGGCTATACCTTGTCGTGCCGGTCTTCTACTCGGCCTGGCTTTCGGTGACCTCGGGCGTGGCCGAGGACGGCTGGTATCGCAACTATTCCGAGATCTTCGCCAACGAGACGTTCCGCGTGGCGCTGCTCAACAACATGCTGTGGGTGCTGGTCGTGCCGGCAGCGTCGACGTTCTTCGGCCTGATCGCGGCGCAGCTGACCGACCGGCTGAGCTGGGGCAACATCGCCAAGTCGCTGATCTTCATGCCGATGGCGATCAGCTTCGTCGGCGCGTCGCTGATCTGGAGCTTCGTCTACCATCCCGACATCGAGATCGGCGTGATCAACGCGATCCGCGGCCTGTTCGGTGCCGAGGAGGGCGTGACGCTGATCGATGGCGAGATCGTCGACAGCTTCCTGCTGATGGTCGTGCTGATCTGGATCCAGACCGGCTTCGCCATGGTGATCCTGTCGGCGGCCCTGCGCGGCGTGCCCGAAGAGACGATCGAGGCCGCGATCATCGACGGCGCGAATTCCTTCGACGTGTTCTTCAAGATCAAGGTGCCGCAGATCATGGGCACGATCGTGGTGGTCTGGACGACGATCACGATCCTCGTGCTCAAGGTCTACGACATCGTCGCCGCGATGGGGAACCAGTACCGCAACCTCGAGATCCTGCCGACGCAGATGATGCGCTATTTCGACGGCGGCAATTACGGCTTCGCCACCGCGATCTCGGTCGTCATCATGATCCTCGTGCTGCCGGTGATGGTCTGGAACATCCGCCAGGCGCGCGCGGAAACGCGCTGAAGGGAAGGGGAGCGACATGGACAACATCGCCGGAAAGAGATCGGGGCTGAGCCTGGTCACGCACCTGGCCACCTTCCTGCTGGTGCTCATCTGGATCGTGCCGACGCTGGGCCTGCTGGTCACGTCGCTGCGCGATCAGGACGCGATTTCGCAGACCGGGTGGTGGCGCGCATTGCAAGGCGCGCCGCAGCCCTACGTGCTGAGCATCCCGGTCGACGACCAGGTGCAGGACAACGGCCAGTGGGTGGTCGAGATGAACATCTTCGCCGGCCCGACAGGCCAGGCGTTGCCGCCCGACATCCTGGACCGCAGCCGCGTCGACGCCTTCGGCACCTCGCGCCTGCGCGGTCCCTCGACCGAGCCGGGCGAGACCGCCGAGACCCGCGAGGGCGTGTCCGTCACCGTCGAGGCCAACGGCGACCTGCGCGCCGCGTCGCCCGAGCGGATGGAGGATCCGCTGGTGCTGCCGATGGCGCTGGTGGCGCCGCCGCAGCTGACGCTGGACAACTACGCCGAGGTGCTGACCGACATGAACGCCGCCGAGCGCGAACAGGCGCGATCGGTCGGGCAGCAACTGGACGACATGCTGTTCTCGGACGAGGCGCTGTTCGGGCCGTTCGTCAACACGCTGACGGTGGCGATCCCGGCGACGGTGATCCCCATCGTGATCGCCGCCTTTGCCGCCTACGCGCTGGCGTGGATGGAGTTTCCCGGCCGCGGGCTGCTGATCGCCATCGTGGTGGGGCTGCTGGTTGTGCCGCTGCAACTGGCCTTCGTGCCGCTGACGATCATCCACGCATGGTTCGGGATCGGCAAAAGCTTCCTCGGGATCTGGCTGGCGCATACCGGGTTCGGCCTGCCCCTGGCGGTCTACCTGTTGCGCAACTACATGGTCGGTTTGCCGCGCGACATCATCGAGAACGCCAAGGTCGACGGCGCGACGGACTTCGAGATCTTCACCAAGATCGTGCTGCCGCTAAGCTTCCCGGCGCTGGCGTCCTTCGCGATCTTCCAGTTCCTGTGGACCTGGAACGACCTGCTGGTGGCCTCGGTCTTCCTGCCCGCCGACACCGACAGCACGGTGATGACGCGCTTCGTCGTCACCAACCTGCTGGGCTCGCGCGGGGGTGAATGGCACATCCTGGCGGCGGCCGCCTTCGTGATGATCGCCGTGCCGCTGCTGGTGTTCTTCGCGATGCAGAAGTACCTGGTGCGCGGCATGCTGGCCGGATCGGTCAAGTGAGAACCGCCCCGTCCGCCGGTCCGGTGCCGCGTCCGCGCGGAGCATCCGGCCGCGCGGGCGGGGCACCCGAAACCGAACCCGGCCGGTCCCGGCCGGGACGAAGGACCCATAGATGAACCAAGAGACCGAGATCGAGACGGCCGCGCCCGTGAACCCCGGACCCGAATGGTGGCGCGGCGCGATCATCTACCAGATCTATCCGCGCAGCTTCCAGGACAGCAACGGCGACGGGATCGGCGACCTTCTGGGCATCGCCCAGCGGCTGCCCTACGTCGCCTCGCTGGGGGTCGACGCGGTGTGGATCTCGCCGTTTTTCACGTCGCCGATGAAGGATTTCGGCTATGACGTGTCGGATTACTACGACGTCGACCCGATGTTCGGCAGCCTCGCGGATTTCGACCACCTGATCCGCGCCGCGCACGAGCATCACCTGAAGGTGTTCATCGACCTGGTGCTGTCGCACACCTCGGACGAGCATCCGTGGTTCCGCGAAAGCCGTTCGAGCCGCGACAACCCCAAGGCCAACTGGTACGTCTGGGCCGACGCCAAGCCCGACGGCACGCCGCCCAACAACTGGCTGTCGATCTTCGGCGGATCGTCGTGGCAATGGGACACGACGCGCTGCCAGTACTACCTGCACAACTTCCTGCAGGAACAGCCCGACCTGAACTTCCACGAGCCCGAGGTGCAGAAGACGCTGCTCGACGTGGCGCGGTTCTGGCTGGTCCGTGGGGTCGACGGCTTCCGGCTGGACACCGTGAACTTCTACACCCACGACGTCCAGCTGCGGGACAATCCGCCCCTGCCGGTCGAGGAGCGCAACCCGATCACCGCGCCGGCGGTGAACCCCTACACCTGGCAGAACCACATCTACGACAAGACCCGCCCCGAGAACCTGGTCTTCCTGCGCAAGATGCGCGACCTGATGGACGAATACGGCGCGGCGGCGGTGGGCGAGGTCGGCGACGACCAGCGCGGGCTGGAGATCCTGGGCGAATACACCACCGGCGACGAGCTGCTGAACATGTCCTACGCGTTCGAGCTGCTGGCCGATCACGCGCCCTCGGCCGGCTACATCACCAAGGTGACCGAGCATCTGCACCGCGTGGCGGGCCTGGGCTGGGCGTGCTGGGCGTTCTCGAACCACGACGTGCCGCGCCACGGCACGCGCTGGAAGCTGACCGAGGCGGGCTATCGCTGTTACCTGACGCTGATGATGTGCCTGCGCGGGTCGGTCTGCCTCTACCAGGGCGAGGAGCTGGGCCTGCCGGAGGCTGAGATCGCCTTCGAGGACCTGCAGGACCCCTACGGCAAGCGCATGTGGCCTGCCTTCAAGGGTCGCGACGGCTGCCGCACCCCGATGGTATGGGACGCGTCGAACCAGAACGGCGGCTTCTCGAGCGGGCACCCCTGGCTGCCGGTCAGCCACGACCACCTGAACCGCGCGGTGGCGACGCAGGAACACGACCCGTCGGCCGTGCTGCACCATTACCGCCGTGCGATGTCGTTCCGGCGCAACCACCCGGCGCTGCGCAAGGGCGCGTTGACCGACATGAGCGCCGACGGCACGATCCTGCGCTTCATGCGCGAGCATGACGGCGAGCAGATCTTCTGCGCGTTCAACCTGTCGGGCGAGCCCGCGGTCACCGACATGCCTGACGGCCGCTGGCACCAGATCGGAATTGAACTGGGCAGCGCGGGACCGGCGCCGGACGGGCGCCTGCACCTTGGACCCTGGCAGCCCGCGCTGGCGCTGCGGGCGAAACACTAGGAAGAAGAGGGGGAGGGAATGGCCAATCTCAAGCTGAAGGATGTCGCCAAGACCTACGGCGGCACGGTCGACGTTCTCAAGAACATCGACCTCGACATCGAGCAGGGCGAGCTGATCGTCTTCGTCGGACCCTCGGGCTGCGGCAAGTCCACGCTGCTGCGGATGATCGCCGGGCTGGAGAAGATCAGCGGCGGCACGCTCGAGATCGACGGCCGGGTGGTCAACGACGTGCCCCCCGCGCAGCGCGGCATCGCGATGGTGTTCCAGTCCTACGCGCTTTACCCGCACATGACGGTGCGCGAGAACATGAGCTTCGCGCTGAAGCTGGCGAAGAAGTCGAAGGACGAGATCGACGCCGCCGTGACCCGCGCGGCCAAGATGCTGCAGCTCGAGCCCTATCTCGACCGCCTGCCCAAGGCGCTGTCGGGCGGCCAGCGCCAGCGCGTCGCGATCGGGCGCAGCATCGTGCGCGACCCCAAGGTGTATTTGTTCGACGAGCCGCTCTCGAACCTCGACGCGGCGCTGCGGGTCGCCACGCGGCTGGAGATCGCGCAGCTGAAGGAGCAGATGCCCGAGCGCACGATGATCTACGTCACCCACGACCAGGTCGAGGCGATGACGCTGGCCAGCCGGATCGTGGTGCTGGCCAACAAGGGGATCGCGCAGGTGGGCACGCCGCTCGAGCTCTACGAGACGCCCAACAGCGAATTCGTCGCCACCTTCATCGGCAGCCCGGCGATGAACCTGCTGGACGGCGAGATCACGGCGACGGGCGAGCAGACGACCGTCAAGCTGGATGGCGGCGGCACCGCGGTGTCGCATTACCCGTCGCAGACCAGCGACATGGGCCGCCGTGTGCGCGTCGGCGTCCGCCCAGAGGATTTCCGCGCGGTCGAGGACGGTGCCGCCTACGTCTACGAGGGCAAGGTCGACATCACCGAGGCCTTGGGCGAGGTGACGCTGCTGTACTTCGGGACGGCCGGCAAGGGCGAGCCGGTGATCGGCAAGCTGCCGGGCATCCACCGCGAGGTGCGGGGCACGACGGTGCGCATGACCGCCGACCCGGACCGCGTGCACGTCTTCGCCGACGGACGGTCGCTGCTTTACCGCTGAGCTTCGGTCGCCTGCTGCAGGGGATCGGCGCCGGCTGGTGACGGGCGATAGGTCGAGGCGCGGATGACCGGTTCGCCCAGGATCTGCTGCTTGCCGTTGGCACCGACGTACATCCACTGGGCGACCATGAACTGCCGGATGCGGTCCTGCCAGCCGTCGTCGTGCAGGTCGAAGCGGTAGCGCCAGGCGCCGTTGACGTGGATCGGCACCGAATGCGTGCCGGGCGTCGAGAAGCGCGCCACGCTGTGCTTGACGAAGTCCTTGAGCGGCTGGGCGTAGGGGATGCGCCGCCCGGCGAAGACGCATTCGATGGGCAGCATACCGTCCGCTTCGGTCCGGTAATGGCCGCTGATCACCACGTCGCCCCGTTGCGTCCGCCGGAAACGGGGCATCAGCCACACCGGCAACGAGATCACGGCGTTCTTGAACATGCCGCGATCCTCGTATTGCGGCGTGATCAGGCCCCTCGGTTTGCGACGCTCATCCGACATGGTTCATCATCACCCCTGCTGCCCGCCTGGAACCGGGCGGACGATACCGGCGCGCCCTTAACGCCGTCTGAACGGATCTTCGCCGACGCGGAGTGCCGTGCGGGCAGGCTCTACGCGGCGTCACAAGGAAAACCTACGCGGTCGTTCCCGCTGTGTTCTCATTTTTCGATTGGCGTCATGGCCTCGAACTCCTATGTGTGACGCTAGGTCGATCCGTGGGGGACAGAATGCCCGAACTGAAGCACATCGAGGTCCGTGGCGCGCGCGAGCACAACCTCAAGAACATCGATGTCGACATCCCGCGCGACCAGATGGTCGTGGTGACGGGGCTGTCGGGCTCGGGCAAGTCCAGCCTTGCCTTCGACACGATCTATGCCGAGGGCCAGCGCCGCTATGTCGAGAGCCTGTCCGCCTATGCGCGGCAGTTCCTCGACATGATGGAAAAGCCCGACATGGACTACATCACCGGCCTGTCGCCGGCGATCTCGATCGAGCAGAAGACCACGTCGAAGAACCCCCGTTCGACCGTCGGTACGGTGACCGAGATCTACGACTACCTGCGGCTGCTGTTCGCGCGCGTCGGCACGCCCTACTCACCCGCCACCGGCCAGCCGATCGAGGCGCAGCAGGTGCAGGACATGGTCGACCGCGTCATGGCGATGGAGGAGGGCACCCGCGGCTACCTGCTGGCGCCGATCATCCGCGACCGCAAGGGCGAATACCGCAAGGAGATGCTCGAGCTGCGCAAGCAGGGCTTCCAGCGCGTGAAGGTCGACGGCGAGTTCCACGAGCTCGACAGCCCGCCGACGCTGGACAAGAAGTTCCGCCACGACATCGACGTGGTGGTCGACCGCATCGTCGTGCGCGAGGGGATGGAGACGCGGCTCGCCGACAGTTTCCGGACGGCGCTCGACCTCGCCGACGGGATCGCGATCCTCGAGACCGCGCCGAAGGAGGGCGATCCCGAGCGCATCACGTTCAGCGAGAATTTCGCCTGCCCGGTCAGCGGCTTCACCATTCCCGAGATCGAGCCGCGGCTGTTTTCCTTCAACGCGCCCTTCGGCGCCTGCCCGGATTGCGACGGGCTGGGGGTCGAGCTGTTCTTCGACCCGGCGCTGATGGTGCCGGATTCGCAGCTGTCGCTGGCGGGTGGCGCCATCGCGCCCTGGCGCAAGGGCAAGTCGCCGTACTTCACGCAGACGATCAACTCGATCGCGAAACACTTTGATTTCGATCCGAAAACCCAGTGGAAGGACCTGCCGCCGCATGTCCAGCAGGTGTTCCTGCACGGCTCGGGCGAGGACGAGATCGCGTTCCGCTACGACGAGGGCGGGCGCGTCTACAACGTGACCCGAGCCTTCGAGGGGGTGATCCCCAACATGGAGCGCCGCTACCGCGAGACGGACTCTGCCTGGATCCGCGAGGAATTCGAGCGCTACCAGAACAACCGCCCCTGCGGCACCTGCGGCGGCTACCGCCTGCGCGAGGAAGCGCTGGCCGTGCGCATCGGCAAGCGCGACGACCTGCGCCATATCGGGCAGGTGGTCGAGATGTCGATCAAGCAGGCGCATGACTGGATCGGCACCGTTCCCGAGGCGCTGACCGACCAGAAGAACGAGATCGCGCGCGCCATCCTGAAAGAGATCCGCGAGCGGCTGGGATTCCTCAACAACGTCGGGCTGGAATACCTGACGCTGAGCCGCGCGGCAGGCACGCTGTCGGGCGGCGAGAGCCAGCGCATCCGGCTGGCGAGCCAGATCGGCAGCGGCCTGACCGGCGTGCTTTACGTGCTGGACGAGCCGTCGATCGGCCTGCACCAGCGCGACAACGACCGGCTGATCCAGACGCTGAAGAACCTGCGCGACCAGGGCAACACGGTGATCGTGGTCGAGCATGACGAGGACATGATCCGCCAGTCCGATTATGTCTTCGACATCGGCCCCGGCGCGGGCGTGCATGGCGGTCAGGTCGTGGCGCACGGCACGCCCGACGAGATCGCGGCCAACCCCCAAAGCCTGACCGGGCGCTTCCTGTCGGGCGCCGAGGAAATCTCGGTCCCCACGCAGCGCCGCAAGGGCAACAAGAAGAAGATCAAGGTCGTCAAGGCCACCGGCAACAACCTCAAGGACGTCACCGCCGAGTTCCCGCTGGGCCAGTTCGTCTGCGTCAGCGGCGTGTCGGGCGGCGGCAAGTCGACGCTGACGATCGAGACGC
>NZ_JBELMH010000059.1:0-21576 GCF_042096055.1 Citreimonas sp.
CCCCCGACACGCGGATTATGATTCCGCTGCTCTAACCAACTGAGCTACTCCGCCGACGCGTGGCGGGTGATTACGGTCGGTGCCCCATGGCGTCAAGCGGAAAAATCCGCCCGATGCCACGCGACGCTCAGCCCATCATGTCGTCGGCCACGAACATGTTCGACCAGGCGCGCTCGATCAGATCGGGGCTCATCCGGTAGGGCAGCCCCTCGAAGTCGCAGATCGAGATCATCTGGTCGATCAGGAAGACCGGCTGGTAGTTTGCGTAGACGTTGCCGATCGTCGGGTATTTCTGCTTGAGCAGGTGCACCAGGCTCGCCTCGTCAAGCTGCAGGCCCTTCTTGCGCGCGACCATCGCGAAGATCTTGAGGAAGTCGTCCTGGTTCGGGCCGTCGACCTTGATCTTGTAGAAGATCCGGCGCAGGGCCGCCTGGTCGAAGATCTCGTTGGGATGGAAGTTGGTCGAGAAGATCACCAGCGTGTCGAACGGCACCTCGAACTTCTCGCCCGATTGCAGGGCTAGGATGTCGCGGCCTTCCTCGAGCGGGACGATCCAGCGGTTCACCAACTTCTGCGGCGGCTCCTGCTGGCGGCCGAGGTCGTCGACGATGAACACGCCGCCGGTCGCCTTGAGCTGCAGCGGTGCCTGGTAGGTTCGTGCCGTCGGGTTGTGGACGAGGTCGAGCATCGACAGGTTCAACTCGCCCCCCGTGATGACCGTCGGACGGCGGCACATCACGTAGCGTCGGTCGAAGCGGTCCGTGCGGCGCAGCGCCGAGACGGGCTGGTCGGCATCCTCGATCGCGGCGTGCACGATCGGGTCGTAGACGGTGATGATCTGGCCCGAATACTCGATCGCGCGCGGCACGTAGATCCGGTCGCCCAAGGCTTCGCGGATGCCGTTCGAGATCGAGCTCTTGCCGTTGCCCGGGGGGCCGTACATCAGGATCGAGCGGCCGGCGCTGACGGCAGGGCCGAGCTTGGCGATCAGGTCCGGCGGCAGGACCAGATCGCCCATCGCCGCGCTCAGCTGCGCGCGGGTAACCTGCACGTTGCGGATCGATTGCCGCGCCACCTGTTCGCGGTAGACGTCGAGCGGGACCGGCATGGGCCCGAAATATTCCGACTGCGCCAATGCGTCGAGCGCGCGGGCCTTGCCGCTGTCGGTCAGCTGGTAGGGCATCTCGGCGCTGACGGTGCCGCCCGGGCCCAGCGTGCCCATCGCCTCGACCATGCCCTGACCGCGAAGCATGTCGATCAGTTCCTGCACGATCGGCACGGGCAGGCAGACGGTGCGCGCGATCTCGGTCACGACGTTGGTGTTGCGGCGGAACAGCGTCTTGAGCAGCGTGTCGCGCATCAGCACCGGCGACAGGCCGACCTCGGCGATGGATTTTGGGGCAGGGGGCGCCATGACGGCGCTTGGGTGCATGGTCATCTCGTGCTCCGCCGCGGGCTTTCGGCCTTGGGTGGCAGGGCAATGTGGCCAATCCGGGGCGCGGTCGTGACTTTGACTTGCTACCCGACATGCGTCAGCGCCCGTAGAGCGCGCCCATGGCCAGGTACAGCACCAGCGTCCCGCCAAGCGAGAGACCCATTGGGAAACGGGTACCGCTGCGCCAGCTTTCCCAGTCGGGCGCCATGCGGCGCAGCGCGGTATGCTTGGCGACGCGGTGCACGGCGAAGCCGGTCAGCAAGGTGGCGGCGAACAGCGCCAGCACGACGCGGAGGTCCGCGATATGGACGAAGGGTGCGGCGGCGGCGGCGAACTTCGCGTCGCCGGCCCCCAAAGCGCCGCCCGAGTTTAGCGCGATCCCGGCGACCAGCACGACGCCGAGATGCACGTACCGCCAGGCGTAGAGGTCCAGCGGCATGACGAACGGGCCCACCAGCGCGAAGACGGCGAACAGCGCGATCACCGCGTGGTTGCGGATGCGCATCGTGCTGAGATCGGTATAGCAGACGTAAAGGCAGATCGGCAGCGCCAGGGGAAGGAACCACGCCGCGGCGCTGGCCGAGATGCCCATCGTCCTAGTTCGCCAGGTTGCCGTCGAGCGCGGCCAGCGAGCGTGCCGCGGCGTCGAAGTGCTGGGGATGCGTCTCGATCGCGTCGCGCAGCAGCGACTTGCCGGTCTGCACGTCGCCCCGCTTGATCGCCGCGAGGCCGAGGGTGTGCAGCAGCTGCGCGCGCTCGGTCTGGCTCATCGGGATGACCGGCAGCGTGTAGTCGCCCTGCGCGCCGCGCGCCATGACGAGGTTGTTCTTCGCGGTGAACATCGTCCCGTCGAGCCGGATCGCGTCGGCGAACAGCCGCTCGGCGGCCTGCGCCTCGCCGCGGGTCAGCTTGGAATAGCCCCAGTTGTTCAGGACCGGCGCGGGCGTGTCGGTGAGGCCGGCCGCGATCTCGTAGAAGCTGTCGGCCTTGCCCCATTCCTGGTTGCTGTCCGCGACCATCGCCTCGAGCCGGTAGCGCGCGTGCGTCTCGTAGGTGGGCGGGATGCCGTTCAGCGCCGCCTCGGCCCCGTCCCAGTCACCGGCGCGGATCAGCGTGTCCGCGAGGTCGACGTGATCCTCGTGGGTGGCGTCCTCGTGGGCGATGACGGCTTCCCATGCGGCGCGGGCCTCGGGGATCCGACGGGCCCGGACCAGCGATTTCGCGAGGCCCCGGCGCACGTCGATGCGGTCTGGGTTGTCGGTCAGCGTGCGCTGGAAGTAGGACACCGCCTCGTTCGGGTCGCCGACGGTCAGCATCACGTCGTTGAGGTTGGTCTCGTCCACGACGTTGACGCCGCGAAGGCTGCGTTCAACGGCATCCTCGCCGCTTGTGCCGCCGCATCCGGCCAACGTGCCGAAGACCACCGCGAACGCGGTGGCGGTAACGGGATGGCGCATGGGTGCGTCCCCTCGATGCTCTGCCTCGTCAAGGTGCGCGCCGGATCCTGTAGGACCCGCTGCCTTCGCGCACCAAGCGGTATTGTTGTTGTGCGGCCTCATCATAGCCGGGATCTTCCAGTTTTGCGAGAGCCAAGCGCAGATTGTCCCGGATCGCGGTACTTTGGCCGTTGTCCAGCGCGAAAGCCTTGCGGAAGACGGCGGCCGCTTCGGCCGTCTGGCCGCGTTCGATCAGCACGACGCCCAGGTTGTTCCAGGCTTCGGGCCACTCCGCGTCTTCCCGCGTGGCGCGGCGCAGCAGGTCCTCGGCCTGGTTCAGGCGGCCGAGCGCCAAGTTCGCGGTGCCCAGCGCCACGAGCACTTCGGCCGTCAGGCCCTGCTGCCCGGCGGCGCGGGTAAAGGCGTCCAGCGCCAGCTGGTACTCGCCGGCCTGCATCAGGCGATGGCCCACGACCAGCCCGTCCTCGGCCTGTGCCGAAGGATCGACGCCGGGCGCGAACACGCCGTCATGCGACGGGACGCCCGCGGCACAGGCGGCCAGGATAAGCAGCGCGGCCGTGGCGCCGGGCGCGGTGAGGCGCATGGTCTACTGTCCGATGTTGCCCATGTTGGCGATGCCGACCGCCGAAGGCCCGACCAGGATGATCAGCAGCGGCGGCACCGTCAGCATCATAGTCACCAGAGTCATCTTTGTCGGCAGCTTGTTGGCCGCTTCTTCGGCGCGCATGACCCTTTTGTCACGCATCTCCCCGGCATAGACCCGCAGCGCGTCGGCGATCGAGGTGCCGAAGGTCGCCGCCTGGTTCAGCACCGTCACGAAGGACGAGATGTCCTGCACGCCGCAACGGTCGGACATGTCGGCCAGCACGGCGGCCTTGTCCTTGCCGGCCTTCATCTCGTGCGCGATGATCTGGAACTCGTCGGCAAGGGCGGGGTACGAGGCGCGCATCTCGGCCGCGACGCGGACGATGGACTGGTCCATCGACTGGCCGGCCTCGACGCAGACCAGCATCATGTCGAGCGCGTCGGGAAAGCCGCGCTGGATCTCGTCTTGGCGTTCGGCGACGCGGCGCGTGACCCAGTATTTTGGCGCCATGTAGCCCACGGCACCCGGGCCGATGATGTAGATCAGCTTCTGCTTGAGGCTGGCGTCGGGGCTGTCGATGGCGCCGAAGTAGTAGGCGGTGCCCAGGGCGAGCATGCCGACGCCCAGCACCACCTGCGCGAAGTAGTAGATCTGCACCGCGTCCTTGCCGCGATAGCCCGCCTGCAGCAGGCGCATGCGCATCTCGGACAGGTCCTTGGCGTTCTGCGGCTCGAGGAACTGCGCGTACTTGTTCAGCTTCTCGTTGCGCCGCTTCTCGCGCAGCACCGCGCGGGTGTCGGATTCGAGCCGCGTGCGCCCCGTCTCCTTGAGCTTGTCCAGCGGGTCGGGCCGCGAATTCATCATCATCGGGATGGTGATCAGCAGCATCAGCGCCGCCAGCCCCGCCACCGCGATCAGCGGTCCCGCCGGGCCGAGCGCGTCGACCAGCATCGTGTCCAGAGTGTCGAGCATGGGGTCAGACCTTGATGTTCACCAGCGCGCGCATCACGACGATGTTGAGCACCAGCATGATGCCCACGACGAAGCAGGCGGGAATGAAGTACGGGTGGTCCAGCACGTCGTCGTAGAAGTCGGGTTTGGACACCTGGATGAAGGCCAGCGCGGCCAGCGGGAAGCCGGACAGGAACTTGCCCGACCATTGCGCCTCGGCGGTGATGGCCTTGACGCGGCGGAACAGGCGGAAGCGGGCGCGGATCACCTTGGCCAGACCATCGAGGATCTCGGCCAGGTTGCCGCCGGCCTGCTGCTGGATCGCGACCGACACTGCGAGGAACCGCAGGTCCTGGATGTCCAGCCGCTCGGCCATGTGCTTGAGCGCCTCGCCCATGTCGCGGCCGTAGGTCGCCTCGTCCGCGATGACGCCGAACTCGGTGGCCAGCGGATCCTTGATCTCTTTCGACACGATCGAGATAGCGCTGCTGAACGGGTGGCCCACGCGCAGGCTGCGGACCATCAGCTCGACCGCGTCGGGCAGCTGCTCCTCGATCATCGAGATGCGCTTCTTGGCCTTGTAGTTCACCCACATGTAGACGCCGCCCACGCCCATCGCCGCGGCCATCACCAGCCGCACCGCGCCGCTGGCCTCGGTGCCCGCGCTGAGGCCGGCGAAGGAAAACAGCGACAGCGCCGCCATCAGCATCAGAAGCTGCTGCGGCGTGAACGCGATGTTGGCCTTCTGCGCCTTCTCGGCCAGCAGGGTGTACAGCGGCAGCCCGCGCGAGCCCATGTGTTGGTCCATCTCCTTGCGGAGCTTCGCCAGCACCTCTTCGCGCCCGGTGCCCTTCTCGAGCATCTCGAGCCGCCGGTTCACCTTGTTGTTGAGGCTGATCGACTTGCCGAAGGCGACGAGATAGGCGCCTTCGACCAGGGCCAGCACGCCCAGGAAGATCATGCCGTAGATGATGGCTTCAGACATCGAAGGAAATCCTCATTCGCCGCGGAAAGGTTCGTAGATCGACGGCGGCAGGTCGTAGCCCCACATCCGGAATCGCTCCGAAAAGGACGAGCGCACGCCCGTCGCGGTGTAGTGGCCCAGGATCTTGTTGTCGGGCGTCAGGCCGACGCGCTGGAACCGGAACATCTCCTGCATCGAGATCACGTCGCCCTCCATTCCCGTCACCTCGGTGATCGAGGTCATGCGGCGCGAACCGTCCTGCAGGCGGCTGACCTGCACGATCAGGTTCACGGCCGACGCGATCTGCGAGCGCGTGGCCTTCAGCGGCATCTCGATCCCCGACATGGCGATCATGTTTTCCAGACGCGCGACACCGTCGCGGGCGCTGTTGGCGTGGATCGTGGTCATCGAACCGTCGTGGCCGGTGTTCATGGCCTGCAACATGTCGATGACTTCCTCGCCACGCGTCTCGCCCACGATGATGCGGTCGGGTCGCATCCGCAACGCGTTCTTCAGGCAGTCGCGCGGCGTGACCGCGCCCTTTCCCTCGACGTTGGGCGGGCGGCTTTCCATCCGGCCCACATGGGTCTGCTGCAACTGGAGTTCCGCGGTATCCTCGATCGTCAGGATGCGTTCGCTGTCGTCGATGAAGGACGACAGGGCGTTGAGCGTCGTGGTCTTGCCCGAACCCGTCCCGCCCGACACGATGATATTGAGCCGCGTGGCGACCGCCGCCTGCAGGTAGACGGCCATTTCCTCGGTGAAGGCGCCGAAGCGGACGAGGTCGTCGATGCCCAGCTTGTCCTTCTTGAACTTCCGGATCGACACCAGGCTGCCGTCGATCGCGATCGGCGGGACCATCGCGTTGAAGCGCGACCCGTCCGACAGGCGCGCGTCGACGTAGGGGTTCGATTCATCGACGCGCCGGCCCACGGCCGAGACGATCTTGTCGATGATCCGCATCAGGTGCTTTTCGTCCTTGAAGGTCACGTCGGACAGCGACAGCTTGCCGTCCCGTTCCACGAAGACCTGCCGCGGCCCGTTCACCAGGATGTCCGAAACGGTCTCGTCCTTCAGCAGCGCCTCGAGCGGGCCCAGGCCCTTGACCTCGTCGTAGAGGTCGTTGTTGAGCATCCGGCGCTCGTCGCGATTGAGAACGATGTTCTTTTCCTGCAGCGCCTCGGACGCGATCGCGGTAATTTCCTCGCGCAGTTCGGCCTCGCTGGCCTGATCGAGCGCGGCGAGGTTGAGGTTCTCCAGCAGCGCGCGGTGCAGCTCGAGCTTGATCTCGCCCAAGCGTTCCTTGCGCTTCTTCTCCTTGTCCTGCGGGACCGCCTGCGCCGATTGCGGACTGGGCTTGCGCGTGGCAGTCGGACGCGGCGGCGTGGCGGACTGCGCGACCGAGGGGGTCGACTGGGCGGCTGCGGGACGGTCGACCACGGGGGCCGCGCCCTGGACCTGGGTCTTGCGGTAACGCGAGAACATCGCTGGTTCCTCCCTCAGGCCGCTTCGGCGTCGGTCGCGCCGATGGCGTGCAGATCCTGCGCGAGCTTGGCGATCTCCTTGCGCAGCGGGTTCTTCGCGGCGGCCTTCGCCAGCGGGCTGCCATGATCGCAGGCCTGCGCAACGGCGTGGCCGCCGTCCGGCAGCCGCAGGTCCAGCGCGATGCCGAGGCTTTCGGCCATGCGCTTGACGCGGCTGCGGCCCTGCAGGTCGGTGAATTTAGGCGCGCGGTTGAGCACGAAGCGCAGCTTCTCGAACGGCAGATCCTCGGCCTGCAGCGCCCGCTTCAGCCGCAGCGTGTTCTGCGCCGAGCGCATGTCGAGCTGGACGACCGCGAAGTAGACCTGCGACTCGGTCAGCACGGTCTCTGTCCACTGCACCAGCGTCGACGGCATGTCGACGACGACGAAGTCGTAATGCTCGCGCGCCATGTCCAGCAGCTTCTTCACGTCATCGGGCGAGATCATGTCGAGCGGCAGGATGTCCGGCGGCGCCGTCAGAACCTGGAAGGACCCCTCGACCGTCTCGAGCGCCTGGCCGAAGCTTTCTCCGTCCATGGATTCAACGTCCGACAGGACCTCGAGCACCGCCTCGCGTCGGTCGAGGTCGAGATAGGTCGAGACCGAGCCGAATTGCAGGCCGAGATCCAGCAGGCAGACGCGAGGCGCCTTGCCCGCGCTGCGGTTCAGCGACAGCTCGTAGGCCAGGTTGACGGCCATCGTCGTGGCGCCGTTGCCGCCGGCGAGGCCCTGCACGGCGATCAGCACGCCGTCGCCGCCACCCGAGAGCGCGACGCTCTTGCCACCGTTCGCCGCGCCTTGAAGGATCGGTTTTTCCTCGAGCCGCTTGACGGCGGCGGCCAGTTCTCCCTCGGGCAGGGGGTAGGGCACGAACTCGTCGGCGCCCTGCCGCAGAAGCTGGTGCAGGGACGCGGGTGTGACGTCCTCGGCGATCAGTACCACGCGGACGCCGTGTGCCTTGGCCTGCGCGATGATCCGGCAGAGGCGCGTCAGATCGACCTCGTCCTCGGCATCGATGGCTATGGCGACGAAACGCAGCTCGGCCGCGTCGGGTTGTTCCAGGAACGCCACGGCTTCGTCGAAGCCCAGATCCCCCCAGGCTTCGCCCAGCAGCGAATCCATGTCCTCGATCAGCAGGTCGAAGGTCTGCACGTCACGGCTGATCGTGCACGCGACGATTGGCGCCGCTTCCAGCTGTGAGGGAGTTCCCGTCATGTTGCCTCGCGTTCCTCGCACTCATGCGCTCCGGATGGCGGGCAGACTTCGGATGACCGACGGCCCCCACGGCCGGATCGCAGCGCCGATTCCAGATCGGGCGCCTTGGTCCATGGCAGGCACTGTCGCGGGCAAACCGGGCAGGAATGGGGCCAAATTACCCCGATTCTGGGATAGTGTTCACGCTTTGGGAAAAGTCGACTACTCGGCAGCCGAGGCCGCGGTTTGCGTGCCGGTGAGCGTGGTGGCCGGAATGGCCGAGGCCACGTACCCGCGCCAGATCACCTCGGCGTATTCGCCGGCGAGCACGTTGGGATGGTCGGCCACGAAGCCCGACACCTCGGTGACCGTGCGGCGGTTGCGCCGCTCGCGGCCCTCGGTGACGATCAGCGGCTGCTCTTCGCCGTAGGACACGACCGCCTCGAGCCGCGTGGTGCTGATGCCCTGTGCCGCCAGGTAGGCCACGACCGCCTGGGCTCGACGCAGGCCGAGCTGGTAGTTGTACGCGTCGGAACCGACGAGGTCGGTGTGCCCGTAGACGCGGAACGTGATCTCGGGGAACTGGCGGATGAAGCGCGCCTGGTCGCTCAGCGTCCGGCGCGCCTGGTCGCTGAGCTGGGCGCTGTTGAACGCGAAGTTGACGACGGTCACGACCTCGTCGGCAAAGCGGTGGGCCATGTCATAGGCGAACCGCTCGAGGGTGGTCATCGCCAGGTGATTGGCCATCGTCGCATTGCCAAACCCGCCGGTATCAAGCTGCGACCCGGCCTCGCGGTTGAACGAGCCGCGCACCGGACCTCTGTCGAGTGCGCAGGACGCGACGGCGACCAGGGCGGCGAGTGCCGCGATGGTGAGCGGTGTGATGGACGGCGTGTGCATCGGATCAATCCATCACGTAGCCGTAGGAACCGCTGAAATCCTGTCGCGCGACCTCGCCCGCAGCACCGCGGGTGGGCGCGGCGGCGCCGCCGCTCACGCGACCGTAAAGGAACAGGTCCCGCTCGGTCGGCGGCACGACGCGGTCGGTCGGCAGCGCCAGCGCCTCGCCCCGCGTGGGGGTCACCAGGTGCGGCGTGACGATGATCACCAACTCGGATTGCTGGCGCGAGTAGTCGGCGCTGCGGAACAGCGCGCCCAGGATGGGGATGTCGCCCAGCCAGGGGACCTGGCCGTTGAGATCGCGGAAATCGTCCTGCAGCAGGCCCGCGATCGCAAAGCTTTCGCCGTCGCGCATCTCGACGGTGGTCGACGTTTCGCGGCGGCGGAAGCCGTCGATGCGGATGTCGCCGATATCGATGCCGTTGTTGGTGTCGATCGACGACACGGCGGCCTTGAGTTCGAGGTTGATCAGATCGCCGTCGACGACGCGCGGAATGAAGTTCAGCTCGACGCCGAAAGGCTTGAACTCGACCGTGGTCGTGTCGTTCTGCTGCGCCACGGGAACGGGGTATTCGCCGCCCGCCAGGAACTTGGCCTCTTGGCCCGACAGCGCGGTGAGGTTCGGTTCGGCCAGCGTGCGAACGACGCCTTTCGATTCCAGCGCCTCGAGCAGGATGCCGACCTCCAGCCCTCCTGCGTTGAAGCCGAACAGCACGGCGCCCTCGGCGGTCGAGTCGCCAGTCAGCGGCCGCGGCGAACCGATCGGCAGCGGGAAGTCGGCGGAGTTCCCGGTTCCCAGACGTTGCGTGCCGTCGATGCCCGACACCGACGCGCGCAGGCTCTTGGCGACCGAGCGCTGCATCTCGGCAAAGCGGACCTTCAGCATGACCTGCTGCACGCCGCCGACCGACATCAGGTTCGACACCCGTTCGGGCGCGTAGCGCTGCGCCAGTTCCAGCGCCCGCTCCATCTTCAGCGTCGAGGACACGACGCCCGAAAGCACGATGCCGTCATTCGCTGTGCGGACCTCGATGGTCTCGCCGGGCAGGATCTGGCCGAGGCGTTCCTTGAACTCGGCCACGTCCGCGGCCACGCGCACGTCAACATTGGTGATCAGCTGCCCCTGACCGTCGAGGATGGTCAGCGTCGTGGTGCCCGGGCTTTTTCCCAGCACGTAGATCGACCGGTCGGACAGCGAAGAGATATCGGCGATCGCCGGGTTGGCGATCGACAGTTCGGCAAAGGGCACGTCGCTTTCGACGACGACCGCGCGGTTCATGGGAACGGACAGCACGCGCTCGGTGCCGTTGCTGACGATACGCAACGTATCGGCCAACGCCGATGGGGGCAGCATCGCCGCCCCTGCCGCGATCCCCACCAGGGCCGCCGCGATTAACCTGCCGAATGCCATTGGGCCTGCCTTTCGATCGCGCCTTGCGTGCAGGTCTGCGCCCGCTTTGGCGAAAACTATGCGGCGGTTGCGGAATTATTACAACGATCAACCGCTTCCGCGGCCCGGCTGCTGTGGAGAACCCGCAACACAGGGCGATCGAAGGACAAGGCGTGCGCCGGCGTCAGTTCGTGCAGGGGATCGGCGTCTCGATGACGTCGCCGCCGCGGCGGGTGCGGATCGTGCATTGCTGCTTGCGCGGCTGTTGGGGCGCGGGGGCGAGCGCGGTCTGCGTCGGCTCGCCGATGCCCAGAAGGTCGCGTTCGTCGACCTCGATCGGTCCGGTCACGGCCGCGCCGTCCTCGAGCCCGACCAGCGACAGCGACATGCGTCCGGTCGATTGCGCCTGTGCCAGTGCTGCGACCTGGAGCGGCGTTGCCGCGACGGTGACAGTGCGCGCGATGGCAACCTCGCGTGTCTCTGTATTCGCCATCTGGTCGATGGCGATCAGGCGCACGGTGCTTTCGATCAGGCGCGTGACCTCGCCGTCGGGAAGGCCGCCGTCGCGACCCTGCGGGCGCCCGGTCCAGTAGATGTCTACCATGTCGCCGGGGCGCAGGAAGCCGGACACGCCCGAGGCGACGTCGACCTTGATCGCGAAGGCACGCTCGCCCGGATTGAGACGGGACACGAGGCCGGCATCGCCGCCGGGCTCGCTCAGCTTGACGGTCAGAAGGGGTTCATGCTGCTCGATCGCACGCAGGACCAGGCGCGGCGCGGCGCCGTCCTCGGCGACGGGTCGGGCCTCGTCGAAATAGCCTTCGGGCAGGATATTGGTCGGGTAGCGGGCCAGGATCACGTCGTCTTCGGTCACCATCTCGCCATAGGCGAGCGGGCGTTTGGCGACGTAGATCGGGGTGGTCGCGATGGTTTCGTTGGTCTTCTGACGTTCCGCGGCCAGCGCGGCCTCGTAGGTACCCACGTAGTCCATGGCCATCTTCACGGCGAAGCCGGCCATGCCGAGGCCGGCGATCAGGACGAATCCGAATACGAGTCGCATGTCTTGCCTCCGTCAGAAGCGGTAGGGTGGCCGGACGTCACTGTCCGTAGGCGGGCATCTCCTGCATCCTCGTGGCCGACGCGTTCACCGAGGTGACGGCGTTCGTGCTGATGAGGTTGGTCGCGAACAGGCCCAGGGCGACGATCGCGGCGCAGATCACGACCCAGTCGACCGTGATGGCGCCGTCTTCGGTGCGCCGGAACAATCGGATCTTTCTGAAGGACATGGCACACCTCCTTGGAAGGCGGGAAGAAAAGGCCAGGCCGGAGCGTGCTCCTGCCTGGCCGAAACATCTCGTTCTGGCGGGCCTTAGAGGCCTGCTTCTGCGCCGACCGAGGTGGCCGCTTGGCCGATCAGGGTGGTCGCGTTGGCGCCGATCGTGTCGAATGCGACGACGGCCAGGGCGACGATGGCTGCGGTCAGCACGACCCAGTCCACGGTGACTGCGCCGTCTTCGTCCTTGCGGAAATTCTTGATGAAGTTGAACATGGTGTCTCTCCGTTGCGTTCGCTCTCTCTCACCGCTCCAGTCCGTCCCGGGCCTCTCTCACCTTGCCCTGTCCTGCCGCGGCATGGGTCCATATAGCCGGCGGTTTGGGGCGAGAGTGTGGCTGGAATTGGCTCAAGTCGGTATTTCTCCGGGGCAGGTGGAAAATCCGCTGATGTCATAATTATATAAATATAACAGTTGCTTGCCATCTGATTCCGCGGCTTTCGGGTGGGCAAATTTCAAGATCCGCTTTGCAAAGTGCGAGAATTGCGCCGCGGATATGGAGAATGAGCGCGCCTTGTGCGAGCATATCGTTAAAATTGGCGAGGCTTCGAGCGGATGCGATCGCGATTCACTTTGGCGCTGGCATGCGCCTTGTTGGGCTGGTCGGAAGCCCCGGCGCAGCAGGCGGCGACGGAATTCTCCGCCCGCCGCGTGACGCCGCCGCCGCCCGGCACGACCAAACGCATCACCGTCCAGATCGCGCCGCGGGCCGAGCCCGCCATCCCGCCGCGTCCCGAGAGAAAGGCCCCCGCCGAGCCCGCGGTCGCGGCGACGCCCGGCGCCGCACCGGCGTCTCGCCACGCGTGGTTCTGGGACGCTGTGTCGCCCAGGCTCGCCGACAGCGGACCGGGGCGGCTGGAACCGGCGCTGGCGGCGCTGACCAACGCGGCGCCGCAGGGACGTGGCGTCGCGGCGCCGCGGCTGGATGCGCTGCGCGCGATGGCGGGCACACACGGCGCGCGCGTGATGCGCGAGACGGTCGGGACGCGGGTGTCGCCCGCGCTGGTGCTTGCGGTGATGGCGGTGGAATCGGGCGGCAGGGTCGATGCCGTCAGCCGCGCGGGCGCGCAGGGGCTGATGCAACTCATGCCCGCCACGGCGGCGCGCTTCGGGGTCTCGGACCCCTTCGATCCGGATCAGAACATCGCGGGCGCGGTCGCCTTCCTGGACCTGCTGGTGCGCATGTTCGAGGGCGACCCGATCCTCGTGCTCGCCGGATACAACGCCGGCGAGAACTCGATCGCCGACAACGACGGCGTGCCGCCCTATGCCGAGACGCGCGACTACGTGCCCAAGGTGCTCGAGGCCTTCCGCACCGCCCGCGCGCTGTGCCTGACGCCGCCCGAGCTGATCTCGGACGGGTGCGTCTTCGCCCGGCCCTAGCCGCGCAGCACCGCGCCCGGGTTCATGATCCCGGCCGGGTCGAGTGCCGCCTTGATCGCGCGCATCGCCGCCAGTTTCGTCGGGTCGCCGTATTTCTCGAGGTCCGAGACCTTCAGCCGCCCGATTCCGTGCTCCGCGCTTACCGACCCGTCGAGCGCGTGCACCAGATCGTGCACGCAGGCCTTGATCGCGTCGCGCTTGTCCTCGTGATCGGCACGGTTTTCGCCGGCGACAGGGAAGACGTTGTAGTGCAGGTTGCCGTCGCCAAGGTGGCCGAAGCAGTTGATGCGAAAATGGCCCAGCTCCGCCAGCGTGGGGCTGGCGCGCTGGATGAACTCGGGCAGGGCGCCGAGCGGGACAGAGATGTCGTGGCTGGAGATCGCGCCGATGTGCCGGTTGGCCTCGGGGATCCGTTCGCGCAACGCCCAGAACTCGGCGGACTGGGTCTCCGACTGGGCGACCATGCCGTCCTCGGTCAGCCCCGCCTCGAATGCCTCGGCGAACAGGGTCTCGAGCGCTTCGGTCGGGTTCTGGCCGCGTCCGAGACCGAGCTCGATCAGCACGCACCATTCCGGCGGTTCGGGCCAGGGCTGCCGCACGTCCGGCAGCGTCTCGCGCAGGAAGTCGAAGCCCATGCGGTGCATGATCTCGAAGGCGCTGATGCCTTCGCCCACGTGGTCGCGCGCCATCGCCAGCAGCGACAGCGCCGCGGCGGGATCGGGCACGGTCAGCAGCGCCGTTCCGGTCGCCGCGGGGCGGGCGGACAGCTTCAGCACGGCGGCGGTTATCACGCCCAACGTGCCCTCGGCCCCCATCAGCAGGTGTCGCAGATCGTAGCCGGTGTTGTCCTTGCGCAGACGTTTCAGGCCGTTCCAGACGCTGCCGTCGGGCAGCACCGCCTCGAGCCCCAGCACGAGGTCGCGGGCATTGCCATAGCGCAGCACGTTGACCCCGCCCGCGTTCGTGGACAGCAACCCGCCGATCCGGGCCGAGCCTTCCGAGGCGAGCGACAGCGGAAACAGCCTGTCGGCGTCGCGCGCCGCCGCCTGCACGTCGGCCAGGATCGCGCCGGCCTCGACGATGGCGGTGTTCTCCTCCGGATGGATCGCCCGGATCGCCGCCATCCGGTCGGTGGACAGCAGCAGCGGCACCGGGCCGTCCGGCGCGATCTGGCCGCCGACCAGCCCGGTGCCGCCGCCATAGGGGATGACCGGCACTTGCGCCTCGGTGCAGGCGCGCAGGATCGCGGCGACCTCGTCCACGCTGCGCGGCCGGGCCGACCATTGCGCCGTGCCGCGCCAGCGGCCGCGTGGTTCCTCAAGCTGGCCGGGACGTGCGCGTTCCAGCGTGTCTTCGGGCAGGGCGGCGCGCAGGCGCTCGGCAAAGGCGTCGTCGGCGGGGGAAAGGGTGTGCGGCGTCATGCGCCAGACATAGCCGCTTTACGCCGGGGACGGAAAGGTCACTCGTCGCGCAGCCATTCCGGCCGCAGCACCACCACCGTCGGCCGCGACGGCAGGGTGCGCAGCGACACGTCCAGCGACGGTTCGTCCCGTCGATCCACGATGAACGTGTCCGACACGCCGTCCAGGAATCGGTCGAGCGCGGTGTACGAGAACCAGTGCATCGGGATCACGACCGAGCTGCGCAACCGGTCCACCACGTTGATCACCGTGTCCAGCGGCAGGGTATAGCCGCCATCGACCGGCACCATCACCACGTCCAGCCGGCCGAGCGCCGCGTATTGCGCGTCGGTCGGTTCGTGATGCAGGTGGCCGAGATGCCCGACGCACAGCCCCGCCACCTCGAACACGAAGATCGAGTTGCCGTCGTCCTCGCGTCCGCCGAAGGCCGATCGGATGTCGGTCGACACGTTGCGCACCAGCATCTCGTCGAGGTCCAGGTAGTGATCGACGCCGGCGCCGTGCGTCTCACCCCAGCCGCGCAGGATGTTGGGGATCCGCGCATCGGGCGCGGCGGTCCAGTGGGTCGAGTGGGCGTGGTTCATCGTGACGACGTCCGGCACCATCGCGGTGTCGCCGATCGTGCCCGAGTAGTCCGTGACCGCGTTCAGCCCGCCCGGCGTGCGGATCAGGAACGAGGCGTGCGCGATGTAATGAATGCGGACCGAGTAGTCCTCGACCGGGGCGCTCCAGCTGGCCTTCTGCAGGTATTCCAGCCCTGGCGCGGCATCCGCCACGGCGATGCAATGGCTGGGCTGACGCGTCTGCGCGGCGGCACCAGTGGCGAAGGCGAGGATCAGGGCAAGGGCAATGCGGATCATGGGCGGCTCCGGGGCTGAGGCTTGACCCAACGGTAGGCCGAATCCGGCAGGTGCCAAAATCACGCTTGCGCAAGCTGGCCGGCATGGGGCGCCCCTGCCTGCTCGGTAGGCATCCGATGCACTGAGGCCGTGATTGTGCCGGGATCTCGACAAGCGGCCGGTGTGGCCCTAGCCGGTCTCGGTCCGTCCGCGCCGGTCCGACCGCAGCGCGGCGTATAGGACGTGTGTGCGCCACCGTCCGTCGATCTGCAGGTAGCTTTGCGCCACGCCCTCGTACTTGAAGCCCGAGCGTTCGAGCAGCCCGCGCGAGGCGACGTTCTCGGGCAGGCAGGCGGCCTCGAGGCGCGACAGGTCCATCCGGTCGAAGGCGTGGTGCACCATCGCGGCGATCGCTTCGGACATGAAGCCCATGCGCGAAAACGGCGCGCCGACCCAGTAGCCCAGCGTACCGGCCTGCGCCGGTCCGCGGCGGATGTTGTCAAGCGTGATCGCGCCGACGATCTCGTCGGTGTCCCGGCGCACCAGGAACAGCGGCAGGGCCGTGCCCGCGCCGATCGAGCGCGAGGCCCAGTAGACGCGGTTGGTGAAGGCGCGGCGCGACAGGTGATCCTCGGCCCACGCCGGTTCCCACGGGGTCAGAAAATCGCGGCTGTCCCGACGCAGCCGCGACCAGGGCGTGTAATCGGCGTGCACCGGCGGTCGCAGGGTCAGGCGCTCGGTCTCGAGCGTCAGCTTGCGCCGCAGGCTCAGCATCAGGCGGCCCGTCGGGCCTTCAGCGACTCGAGGTCGGGCGCACCGGTCACCGGGCCGTAGAGCGCCAGCGCCGGTTCGGCCTGCACCGCCTGCGCCTGCGCGAAAGCGCGCACGTCTGCGCCATCAACGGCCTCGATCCGGGCCACGGTACGCTCGATGTCCGGCACCTCTCCCCAGATCTGGATCATCCGCGCCATGCGTTCCGCGCGGGCCGAGGGGCTTTCAAGCCCCATCAGCAGGCCGGCCTTCATCTGGGCGCGGGCGCGCTCGATCTCGGCATCGGTCATGTCGTCGGCGGCACGCTTCATCTCGTCGATGGTCAGGCCCATCAGCTCGCCGATCTCGTCACCGCTGGTGCCGGCGTAGATCGTCGTCGTGCCGGTGTCGGAATAGGCGCCCGACTGCGCGAAGATCGTGTAGCACAGGCCGCGCTTCTCGCGGATCTCCTGGAACAGGCGCGAGGACATGCCGCCCCCCAGCGCGATCGTGTAGATCTGCGCGGTGTAGAAGGCGGGATCGCGATAGCCCGGCGCCTCGAAGGCCAACGCCATGTGCGCCTGCTCGAGCGGCTTGTCGTTGCGGATCTCGCCGCCGTGGAAGCGCGCGGCGTCCGGGTTCCCGGAAGGGCGCGGCTTCATGTGGCCGAACAGCGATTCGGCCTGGGCCACGATCGCGTGGTGGTCTACGGCGCCGGCGGCCGAGACGATCAACTGGCCCGGACCGTAGCGTTCATTGACGAAGCGCAGCAGGTCGTCGCGGGTGAAGGCGCGCACGCGGTCGGCCTCGCCCAGGATGGTGCGGCCCAGCGCCTGGTCCGGGTAGCACTGCTCTTGCAGCCAGTCGAAGATGATGTCGTCGGGCGTGTCGGCGGCCTGTCCGATCTCCTGCAGGATCACGCCGCGCTCGGTCTCGATCTCGCGGTTCTCGAAGACCGGGTTCATCAGGATGTCGCCGATGACGTCCAGCGCCAGCTCCGTGTCTTGGCCCAGCACGCGGGCGTAATACGCGGTCGTCTCGCGCGAGGTGTAGGCGTTGATGTAGCCGCCCACGTCCTCGATCGCCTCGGCGATGCCGAGCGCGCTGCGCCGTTCCGTGCCCTTGAACGCCATGTGCTCGAGGAAATGCGCGATGCCGTTCTGCTCGGGGCGTTCGTGCCGGCCGCCCGCCGACACCCAGACCCCCAGCGCGGCCGAGGACAGGTGCGGCATGTGTTCGGTCACGACGCGGACGCCGTTGGGCAAGGTGGCAAGTTGCACGGTCACGGGGCGATACGCTCCTCGATCAGGGTTTCCAGGGCCTTGAGATCATTGGCGACGCGGGTCACGCGTTCCGGCCGGTCATACAGGTCCGCCATGCGCTTTGGAAGGGGCGGGCGGATGTGGCTGGCGGCCTCGACGGCGTCGGGGAACTTCGCGGGATGCGCGGTGGCCAGCGTGATCATCGGCACCGCCGGGTCGCGTAGGTCCTCGGCCACCTTCACGCCGATGGCGGAATGCGGGCACAGCAGCTCGCCCATCGTGGCGTGGGCCTGCCGGATCATCGCGCTGGTCTCGTCCTCGGACACGCGGCCCGAGGCGAAATCCTCGCGCAGGGCCTGCAGCGCGCCCTGGCTGACCGAGAAGCCGCCGGCCTTCAGCTCGTCCATCAGCTGCGTGACGGCGGCGCCATCCTGTCCATAGGCGTAGAACAGCGCGCGTTCGAAGTTGGAGCTGACCTGGATGTCCATCGACGGGCTGATCGAGGGCACGACCTCGCCCTTGGTGTAGTCGCCCGAGGTCAGGCAGCGGTGCAGGATGTCGTTCTGGTTGGTCGCCACCACCAGCGTGTCGATGGGCAGGCCCATGCGCTTGGCGATGAAGCCTGCGAAGACGTCGCCGAAATTGCCCGTGGGCACGGTGAAGCTGACCTTGCGGTCGGGCGCGCCGAGGCTGGCGGCGGCCGAGAAGTAATAGACGACCTGCGCCAGCACCCGCGCCCAGTTGATCGAGTTCACGCCCGCCAGCCGCACCCGGTCGCGGAAGTCGAAGTCGTTGAACATGTCCTTCAGCCGCGCCTGCGCGTCGTCGAAGTGCCCGTCGATGGCCAGCGCGTGCACGTTCGCCTCGGACGGCGTGGTCATCTGGCGGCGCTGCACCTCGGACACGCGGCCGTGTGGGTACAGGATGAAGACATCGACCGCTTCGAGCCCGCGGAAAGCCTCGATCGCCGCGCTGCCGGTGTCGCCGCTGGTCGCGCCGACGATCGTCACGCGGCTGCCGTTGCGGGTCAGCACATGCTCGAACATCTGACCGATGAGCTGCATCGCGAAGTCCTTGAAGGCCAGCGTCGGCCCGTGGAACAGTTCCAGCAGGAAATGGTTCGGCGCCAGTTGCTTCAGCGGAGCGCGGGCGTTGTGGCCGAAATTCGCGTAGGCCCGCGCGATCAGGTCGCGGAAGGTCGCATCGTCGAACGTGTCGCCGACGAAGGGGCGCATCACGCGAAAGGCGGTTTCTTCGTAGCCGAGGCCTTGCAGCGCGCGGATGTCGTCCCCGGACATCTGCGGGATCGTCTCGGGGACATAGAGGCCGCCGTCGCGGGCGAGGCCGGACAGCATCGCCTCCTCAAAACTCAGGGACGGCGCTTGGCCGCGGGTCGAGATATAGCGCATCGTGTCAGTCCTTGCCTTTGGCCTGCGTCCTGATCCAGGTCAGCGTCATCGCGATCCACACCGCGGCGAGCGAGAACCACGTGATCGCGTATTGCAGGTGATCGTTCGGAATGCCGGCACTGTCCACCGGGATCGGCTGCAGGCGCTCGTCCGCGGGATCGATCTTGCGCGCCACCACCAGCAGCGGTTCGGTCTGCAGCGCGTCGGACATGGGGCCGATGTCGCGCGCGTACCAGGTGTTGTCCTCCGGCGCGTTGGCCGGCGTGGCGCTGTTGCGGTCGTCGGGCCAGTGCAGGTTGCCCGTCACCTCGGCCGGCCCGGTGCGCAGGGCTATGTCCTTTTCCGCCGCCGGGACGAAGCCCCGATCCAGCAGCACGCGCCGGCCGTCCTCGGCCGTGAAGGGCGAGATCACCCGCCAGCCCGCCCCCTGCCGCTTGACCGAGACAAGGACGTAAAGCGCGCCTTCGCCGATCTCGCCCTGCAGGGCGACGGGCTGGTAGCGCTGCGCGGCGGGGGCGACGACCTGGGGCAAGGGCTGCGGATCGGCGGCGATGGTCGAGTCTATTTCGGCGATGATGCCCTCTTTCCAGGCCAGCCGCTGGACCTGCCATATCCCCAGCGCCACGAGGATCGCGGCGCCGATGAGGCCGATCAGGAGGGGGGCGAGGTAGCGGGTCACGGAAGTCTCCTGGGTTCAGGCGGGTTTACCGCAGCGCGAGGCGGGTTCAATCCCCCTTCGCCCGAGCGGACGCATGCCGCAAACGCGAAGCGCCCGCCGGGTGGCGGGCGCCTGCAGGTCGCGTATGGGCGACGGGTCAGCCGCCCCAGACGTAGACGGCGGCGAACAGGAACAGCCACACCACGTCGACGAAGTGCCAGTACCAGGCGGCGGCCTCGAACCCGACATGCTTGTCCGGGGTGAAGTGCCCGCGCAGCAGGCGCATCAGGCAGACGAACAGGAAGATCGTGCCGATGATGACGTGCGCGCCGTGGAAGCCCGTGGCCATGAAGAAGTTGGCGCCGTAGATGTTGCCCGAGAAGCCGAATGCCGCGTGCGTGTACTCGTAGGCCTGGAAGAAGGTGAAGATCACGCCGAGAACGATGGCGATGATCAGGCCCCACTTCATGTCTTGGCGGTTGTTCTCGTGCACCAGCGCGTGGTGCGCCCAAGTCGCCGCTGCACCCGAGCACAGCAGGATCAGCGTGTTGATCAGCGGCAGGTGCCACGGGTCGAACGTCTCGATCCCGGCGGGCGGCCAGACGCCGTCGACCGCGGGGCTCATGCCGGTGGGGTCCATCGGGTAGAGCGCGTGCTTGAAGAAGCTCCAGAACCACGCGAAGAAGAACATCACCTCGGACATGATGAACAGGATGAAGCCGTATTTCAGGCCGATCTGCACCACCGGGGTGTGGTCGCCGACCTGGCTTTCGGCGATGACGTCCGACCACCAGCCGAAGGCGGTGTAGAGCACGCCGACGAAGCCGATCAGGAACATCCAGGGCGCGTAGCCCTTCATCCACAGCACCGCGCCGAACAGCATGACGAACACGCCGACGGACGTCAGGAACGGCCAGATTGAGGGGTTCAGGATGTGGTAGTCGTGATTCTTAGCGTGAGCCATCGGGTCCCTCGTTCGCCATCAGTTCGTTGTCGTTGCGGCAGCGCCGGTGTCAAGAGCGGCCTGCGCGTCTTCGGGCAGGTCGATCTCGTAGAAGGTGTAGGACAGGGTGATGTGCTTCGACCGGTTCGCGTCCACGTCGTCCACGATGTCGGGATCGACGAAGAACACCACCGGCATCTGAACCCGCTCGCCGGGCTGCAGCACCTGTTCCTCGAAACAGAAGCAGTCGATCTTCGAGAAGTAGCCGCCGGCGCCGAAGGGCGCGACGTTGTAGCTGGCCGAGCCGGCGATGGGGCGGTCGGTCGGGTTGTAGGCCTCGTAGAAGGCCATGCCCTCCTCGCCGATGCGCAGGGTCATCTCCTGCTGCACGGGCTTGAATTCCCACGGCATGCCCTTTTCCAGCGATGCGTCGAAGCGGACCTTGATCGTCTGGTCGAGGATGCGGCCGTCAGTCGCCTCGGCCACTCCGGTCGCGCCGCCGTAGCCGGTCACGCGGCAGAACCAGTCGTACAGTGGGACCGAGGCCCAGGCCATCGCGCCCATGAAAACGACGACGCCGACGGTCGTCGCCAATGTCTTCGTCTTGCCGTCAAGAGCCATCCGACATCTCCGTGGCTGGTTGGAACTCGAGACCGCCGCGCGTCACCTTGACCACGGTCAGGCCCAGAACGATCACGATCAGCGCCGCCAGCGACAGGCCGACACCGATGTTGCGGCCCTTCCGGCGGCGGTGAAGTTCGTGCTGCTTGCTCAGGCTCATGCGGTCACCAAAGGCCAAGGCGACCGGCGGCCGCTTCCAGAAGGATCGCGCCGAAATGCGCGAAGAGGAACAGCAGCGACAGCTTGAAGAAGCGCTTCTCGACCGCGAAGTTGTCGGCCTCGGACGCCGCCTCGTCGCGGCGCCAGATGGCGAAGGCGCCCTTCAGGAACAGAGCGTTCAGAACGAGCGCCACCGCCAGGTAGACCGGCCCGCCGATCGCCGTGAAGCCGGTGCCGATGGCCAGCGCGGCCAGAAGCGCGGTGTAGACCAAGATGTGCACGCGGGTGACGCGACGGCCATGCGTGACCGTCAGCATGGGCACGGTTGCGTTGTCGTAGTCCTGCCGCACGAAAAGCGCCAGCGCCCAGAAGTGCGGCGGCGTCCACATGAAGGTCAG
>NZ_JBELMH010000060.1:0-21558 GCF_042096055.1 Citreimonas sp.
GGCAGGATGATCCCGGCGGCCTCGACCTCGGCCTTCTTCTCGGCGATCTTCGTCTGGGTCACCGGCAGCGCGATCGGGTTCATGATCGCGCTGGTCATGCCAGCGCCCATCGCCATGGGCAGGAAGGCGTTGTTGATCCCGTGGCGGTTCGGCAGGCCGAAGCTGATGTTGGATGCACCGCAGGTCGTGTTCACGCCCAGCTCTTCGCGCAGGCGGCGCACCAGGGTGAAGACCTGCTTGCCCGCCGTGGCCATCGCGCCGATCGGCATGACCAGCGGATCGACCACGATGTCGTGCGCGGGAATGCCGTAATCGGCCGCGCGCTCGACGATCCGCTTTGCGACGGCAAAGCGCACCTCGGGGTCCTCGGAGATGCCGGTGTCGTCGTTCGAGATCGCCACGACGGGCACGTTGTACTTCTTCACCAGCGGCAGGATCTGCTCCATCCGCTCTTCCTCGCCGGTGACCGAGTTCAGCAGCGGCCGCCCCTCGCAGACCTTCAGCCCTTCCTCAAGCGCGCCGGGGACCGAACTGTCGATGCACAGCGGCACGTCGACCAGCCCCTGCACCAGTTCGAGCATCTTGCGCATCAGCGGCGGCTCGGTCTCGTTGGGGTTGGGGTTGGAGTTGTAGACCACGCCCGCATTCACATCGAGCACGTTGGCCCCGGCCGCGACTTGCGCGATCGCGTCGGCCTCGACGGTCGAGAAGTCGCCGGCCTCGAGCTCGGCGGCGAGCTTCTTGCGCCCGGTCGGGTTGATCCGTTCGCCGATGACGCAAAACGGTTCGTCAAAGCCGATCACGGCGGTCCTGGTCTTCGACTCGACGATGGTGCGGGTCATTGGCTCTCCTCAGGGTTTTGCGATGGGGGCGTGGTGCGCCGCTTCAGGCGCGGCCGTCGTTGGCGATGAGGGCCTTCAGCCGCTCGGTGTCGTACTCGGCCTCGATGCGCGCGGCCTCGGATCGCGCGACGTCGTCGGGCTCGCCCTCGACCGGGTAGGGCGCGGCCTTGCGCCACTCGGCGAGGTACGCGTCCTGGTCCCTGGCGCCCACCTTCATCGCGGCGCGGTCAATCGCCTGCTCGAAGCGTTCGGCCAGCGGCTGCTTGGCGCCGCGCCGGCCCTTGCCGACGATGACCTGGGCCGGGATGTCGCGCCAGTAGACGATGGTGACGTCGGGCATGCGCCTGATTCCTTGCATGTTCTGCACGTTGGTATCCGCGGGCGGGGCACGCGCGGGGTCGGAATTCGACCGCCGTCGCGCGATCCGCGACAAACCTAGCCGGTGGCGCGGGCGGGGCCAACCCGCGCGGCCCTTCATTCGTTGCATGATGATCATGCGCGGCCTTGCACCCGGACCCGCGCGGATTCGCACCCGGTTGGCGCTTGCGCCACGGCGGCCCGGGGCGTAACCTTGGGTTTAAGTTGATATCGGAAAGGCGCGAGATCATGGCGCCGAAGCGTCCCACGGGTGCGGACGCTTTCCCGAAACCGGTCGAGAGTTCCGCGCCTGCCCGCCCGGATCCGAACGCGCTTTACGCCGCTTTGGATCTGGGAACGAACAGTTGTCGCATGCTGATCGCCCAGCCCAAGGGCAGTCAGTTCCATGTGATCGACAGCTTCTCGAAATCCGTCCAGCTCGGGCAGGGCCTCGAGCGGTCGGGGCGGCTATCGCGTGCCTCGATGGCGCGCACGATCCAGGCGCTGCGCATCTGCCGCCAGAAGATCGAGCGGCACAACGTCCAGCGCATGCGCCTGGTCGCGACCGAGGCCTGCCGCCGGGCGCGCAACGCGTCCGAGTTCATCCGCCAGGTGCGGCGCGAGACCGGGCTCACGCTCGAGATCATCCAGCCCGAGGAAGAGGCGCGACTGGCGGTCATCTCCTGCGCGCCGCTGGTCAGCACGCGGACCGAACAGCTGCTGGTGGTCGATATCGGCGGCGGCTCGACCGAGCTGGTGTGGATCGACCTCAGCCGCGTGGCGCCGCGTGAACGGCCGCGGGCTATCATGCGCCTGCATGCAGGCTTTCACACCACCGACAGCCCGTTTCCGACCGCCAAGGTGGTCGACTGGATCAGCGTCCCGCTGGGCGTGGCGACCCTGCGCGACCAGTTCAGCGACGTCAGCGACGACGCCGCGCGCTACGCGCTGATGAGCTGGTTCTTCGAGGAGAACCTGGCCGATTTCACGCCGTATCAGGACGAGCAGGCGCGCGAGGGCTTCCAGATCATCGGCACCAGCGGCACGGTGACCACGGTGGCCGCCTCGCACCTGGGGCTGAAGCGCTACGACCGCACCAAGGTCGACGGTCTGCGCATGACCAGCGACCAGATCGAGGCGGTGATCCAGAATTACCTCGACCTCGGGCCCGCCGGGCGGCGGCGCGATCCGCGCATCGGCCCGGACCGGCACGCGCTGATCATGTCGGGCAGCGCGATCCTGCAGGCGCTGCTGCGGCTCTGGCCGACGGATCAGCTTTCCGTGGCCGACCGGGGCTTGCGCGAAGGGCTGCTTTACGCGCAGATGTCCGCGGACGGCGTGCTCGAGGACGGGCCGCTCTAGCGGCGTGTTTCGTTGGCGCCGGCGCGCCCATGCGCCCGATCACTTGAACCGGAACGAAGACAGGAGCGCGGATGGCGAAGGGACCGAAGAAGAGTTCCGGGCGCGGTGAGCGCGACCTCAAGGTGCGCGTGAAGACCGCCCGCGGACGCAAGCTCAGCTCGACCCGGTGGTTGCAGCGGCAGCTGAACGACCCGTACGTGAAGCGCGCGCAGGCCGAGGGCTATCGCGGCCGCGCGGCCTACAAGATCCTGGAGCTGGACGAGAAATACCGCTTCCTCGTGCCCGGCGCGCGGGTGGTCGACCTGGGCTGCGCGCCCGGCGGCTGGTGCCAGGTGGCTGTTCGGCGCGTCAACGCGCTCGGCGAGAAGCAGGGCAAGGCGGTGGGCCGCGTGCTTGGCGTCGACCTGCAGGAGGTCGAGCCGGTGGCCGGCGCCGAGATCCACCAGCTGGACTTCATGGAGGACGGTGCGGACGAGAAGGTCAAGGAATGGCTCGGCGGGCCTGCCGACGTGGTGATGTCGGACATGGCGGCGGCGTCCTCGGGGCACAAGCAGACCGACCACCTGCGCATCGTGGCCCTGTGCGAGGCCGCGGCCGCGCTGGCGTTCGACGTTCTGGAGCCCGGCGGTGTCTTCGTCGCCAAGGTTCTGGCCGGCGGTGCCGAGGGCAGCATGCAGCAGCTGCTCAAGCAGCGGTTCGAGAAGGTGGCCAACGTCAAGCCGCCCGCGAGCCGACAGGATTCGTCCGAGAAGTTCGTCGTCGCGACCGGGTTCCGCGGATGAGCGACGGGTCGGCAGGCAAGGGGGCGTGATGGACCGCTTCGCCTTTCTCGAAGACCTGTTCCGTGTCGCGGTCGAGGCCGCCGACCCGAGGCGCGCGCTGGCGGAAGCGCTGCCCGATCGCCCGAAGGGGCGGACCGTCGTGATTGCCGTGGGCAAGGGCGCCGCGCAGATGGCCGCGGCATTCGAGGATCTGTGGGACGCGCCCGTCGAGGGCGTCGTCGTCACGCGTTACGGCTACGCCGCGCCGTGCCGGCACCTGCGGGTGATCGAGGCGGCGCACCCGGTGCCCGACGCGGCTGGCCTGCAGGCGACGCAGGCGGTGTTCGAGGCAGTTCGGGGGCTTACCGAGGACGATCTGGTGGTGGCGCTGGTCTGCGGCGGCGGCTCTGCGCTGCTGCCCGCGCCGCCAGAGGGGCTGACGCTGGAGGACGAGCAGGCGCTGAACCGCGCGCTTCTGCGCAGCGGCGCGCCGATCGGCGCGATGAACGCGATCCGCAAGCATGTCAGCGCTGTCAAGGGCGGTCGGCTGGCGCTGGCGGCGCATCCCGCGCGAGTCTGTAGCCTGATCGTGTCGGACGTGCCGGGCGACGATCCGGCGCAGGTCGCGTCGGGCCCTACCGTGCCCGACGCGGTGGATCGCGCCGCCGCGCTGCGGATCATCGAGGCGCGGAAAATCACGCCGCCCGAAGCGGTTATGCGTCACCTTGAACGCGATGCCGCAAGCGCTCCGCATCCGGACGATCCGCGCTTTGCGCGCAACACGGTGCGCGTGGTCGCCTCGGCACGCCTGTCGCTCGAAGCGGCGGCGGCGCGGGCCGAGGCGCAGGGCATCCGCGCGGCGATCCTGTCGGACGCGATCGAGGGCGAGGCGCGCGACATTGGCCTGATGCATGCCGCCATGGCGCGCGAGATCGCGGCGCGCGGCCGCCCCTTCGCCGCGCCCGTGGTGCTGCTGTCGGGCGGCGAGACGACGGTGACGCTGGGCGACGATCCCGGCCGTGGCGGGCGCAACACGGCTTTCCTGCTGGGCTTCGCGATGGCGATCGAAGGCGTCGCCGGCATTTCGGCGCTGGCGGCCGATACCGACGGCATCGACGGCTCCGAGGACAACGCCGGCGCCTTCGCCGACGGTGACACGATGCCGACGCTGCGCCGCGCGGGCCACGATCCCGCGGCCTTCGCCGCGGCGCAGGATCCCTACGGCGCGTTCGCGGCGGCAGGAACCCTTTTCGTGCCGGGGCCGACGGGCACAAACGTGAACGACTTCAGGGCGATACTGATTGATCCTCAAGCATAGCTGTAGCCGAGGGCCGCTTCCTGTTTCAGGTCGAGGCGTGCGCGCAGGTGATCGAGATCGGCATCGGGGACTTGCGCCGGCGGCGACGGCCGGGCATTGACCGCTGGCTTGAACCTGTTGCCGAGGCGCTTGAGAACCGGGCGATAATCCGGCGGCGCCCCGAGGTCACAGCCTGCATGCAGCGCGTTCAGGAACGCCTCCGGTGCCGCGCGCACCGCCTCGAACCGGGCAAAGACCAGCGTGCAGCCGCGCCGCCGGTAGGAGAGCAGGCCCTCCAACTTGGCGCGCCGCAGGGCGAAGAGGTCGGGGAAGGGCGCGCCGGTCAGCGGGTGCCGGTCGGCCTGCAGCGGCTGGCCGAGGCCGCCTTCGCGCGCGACCTGCGTAAAGTACCGCGCGCGGTCGGCGACGCTCGTCCACTCGGCGTGGATGAAGTCCGAAAAGGCCAGGCGCTGCATCGCCGGAGGGCAATGCCACGGTCGGGCATGCAGCGACAGCGCCCAGTCGCGCGCGTCCCGGACGACGCAGATCACCGCCACGTCCTCGGGGATGGCGATCATCGCGGGAAAGCCGTGCTTCCAGCCTAGCGCCTCGGTCGGCGTCAACACCGAGTTCCGGCCGATCAGCCGCTTGACGAAGTTCGTGCCCGAGCACCGCTCGCCCATCACCTGGAACCGCGCGGGCCGCGCCTGCGCCGCGATGTGCCAGCCCTGCCGCGCCACGTCGTCTTCGAGCATCCAATCCCCCGCCTGCCTTGCGCCACGCTAGCGGCGCTGTAGGTTGGCGAAAAGGGCGTTCGGCGCCCGAATATGAAGGGGCAGGGTATGCAGAACATCGCCGCGGCGGTGACGATGGTGCGCGACGACACGGTGTTTCTGGCCGCCTGGCTGCGCCATTACGGCGCGATCCTGGGGCGCGAGAACTGCACCGTGATCAACCACGGCCGCGGCGATGCGGTCGCGCGGATGGCCCATGGCTGCAACCTGATCGGTCTGCCCGGCGATCCGCACCCGAACTTCGAGATGAAGCGCTGGCAAATGCTCAACAACGTCGTGCAGGCGCTCCGGCCATACTACACGCACGTGATCGTCGGCGACGTGGACGAACTGGTGGTGCTGGACCCGGCGCAGGGCGGGCTGCTGGACTTCCTGGGCCGGACGCGCGGAAAGCGGGTCGTCACGCCGGTAGGCCTTGAGGTGATCCACCGCCGCGCGATCGAGCCCGCGCCGATCGATGACAGCGTGCTGGGACCGCGGATGCATGTCCGGCCGGCGCCGGACTATTCCAAGCCCTGCATCCTCAGCACCGGGACCAAGATCGCGCGCGGCGGGCATTTCACCCAGCACGACAGGCTCGAGACGCAAGAGGGCCTGTACCTGCTGCACCTGAAATACGCCGATTTCGATACCTACGTCGCCGCGCAGGACCGGCGCAACGCGATGACCGCGGCGCTTGGCGTCGGCCCACGCGAGACCACCGTGGGCCGGCACTGGTTCGCGCAGGCTCGCGGTCGGGACAGTGCCGTGTTCGATGCCTTCGACGCGCTGCCGTTGCAGCATGGGTTCGACACCGGCTGGCTGCGCGAGGCGATGCACGCCACGTGGCGCAAGCGGGGCGATACCGGGTTCTGGCAATTCGACCGCCCCGAGGCCGCGGTCCAGTATCGTCTGCCCGAGCGGTTCGCCGGCCTTTTCTAGGCTGTGACGAGGAAGGCGCGCAGCGCCTCGACGGTCGCGGCGGGCGACTGGTCGGGAAAGAAATGCCCGCCGTCGATCGCCTCGGCCCGCATGTCCGACAGGCAGGGGCGCCAGGTTTCGGCCACGTCCATCGCGCGGGCCATGGCACCCTCGGCGCCGTAGAGGACCAGCGCCGGGCAGTCGACCTTGCGCCCGCGATCGCGCGCGTCGTCCGTCATGTCCACGTCGATCGCCGCGCGGTAATCGTTGCACATGGCGCGGATCGCGGCCGGGTCGCGCCAAGCTGCGCGGCAGGCCTGCAGGACCGCGTCATCGAAATCCGCAAGCTGCGCCTTGCCGAAGCCCAGCAGGCAGCGCTCGAAGAACCCGTCCGGGTCGTGTCCGATCATGGTCTCGGGGAAGGGCGCGGGCTGGGCCAGGAAGAACCAGTGGTAATAGGCTCGCGCGACCGGGTGGTTCAGGGTCTCGAGCAGGTGCAGCGTCGGCACGATGTCCATCACGGTCAGGCTGCGCACCCGCCGGGGTGCATCCAGCGCCATGCGGTGCGCCACGCGCGCGCCGCGGTCGTGGCCGGCCAGGTGAAACCGCTCGTGCCCGAGATGCGTCATCAGCGCGATCATGTCCGATCCCATGGCGCGAAAGCTCATGGCCTGCATGGTCGCGGGTTTGTGGCTTTGGCCGTAGCCGCGCAGGTCGGCGATCACCACGGTGAACGCGTCGGCCAGCGCCGGTGCGATGCGCGCCCACATCGCGCGGCATTGCGGGAAGCCGTGCAGCAACAGCAGCGGCGGACCCGCGCCCATCGTCTCGTAGGCGACCGGGCCGTCGGCGGTGTCGAAGAAGCGGGCGGGGCCCGGGCAATCCTGGATCATGCCCAGAGGGGACCGCTAGAGCCGGCCCGCGTCAAGCCCGGGGATGGTCTGCGCGATCTGCGTCATCGCCACCTTGAAGGCCTTGAGCGGCGTGCCGGCGTAGTCCGCCAGTGCCGGCGCGGGCAGGGCGGCGCAGACGATCAGCGCGGTCGCGGCCAGGCAGGCCCCCGCCAGAGCGGCGGCCGAGTTGCGCGAGGCCGCGCCGCGCCGGATCAGCAGCCGCAGACCGTGCACGGACAACAGCGCCAGCGAGGCGCCGAGCGCCGCGGCGAGCAGCATCATCCCCTGCTCGCGCAGCGGAGCGGGCAGCCACTGCATTTCGTCAGGGCCAAAGGCCGGCGCGGCGGCGGCATAGAGCGGCAGCGCGGCGAAGGCGCCGATCAGCGCGTTCGCCACCGGCCGATGCGCGCCCGGCGCGCGCGGGCCGCCATAGCGCGATGCGGCCGAGATCCGCCCCACGCGCTGGCTGAACTGTAACTTGGTTTGCTTTTTCACTGCCATGCGATCCGTTCTCGGCACCGATCTGGGCGCGAATAAGGACGAATTCATGCGTTTCGTGGGCCGGATCTGGGCGGCTTTCGGTCAAATCAGGGCGAATGCCTTCCATCGTTCCCGTTCGGGCAACGCGCCGTGGCCGCTGTCGCCGCTCTGCCTGCGCGATGGCCGCAATTGTCGACGAATGTATTTCAATTGCGCCCGATTCCGGCGCGGGCGCGTCCGGAGGATCTCGCGGCGGACCGAAAACCGCCCGAAGATGAGGTATTTAAATACCGTAATTTCAAGTCGTTGTTTTGCATTAGAAAATCGAAAGATGACGCGCTTGACTACCCCGCGAAGGTGCGTATAACCCGCCCATCGAATTCAAGGCACCGGGCCCGGTCCGGCCGTCTTGCAGGAATGGCCACCCCCAACGAACGGGACCACACATGAAAACCTTCTCTGCGACCCCCGCGGATATCGAGAAGTCGTGGATCGTGATCGACGCCGAAGGCGTCGTTCTCGGCCGGCTCGCCTCGATCGTCGCGATGCGTCTGCGCGGCAAGCACAAGCCCAGCTTCACCCCGCACATGGACATGGGCGACAACGTCATCATCGTCAACGCCGACAAGGTGCAGCTGACCGGCAAGAAGCGCCAGGAAAACTTCTACTGGCACACCGGCCATCCCGGCGGCATCAAGGAGCGCACCAAGGACGACATCCTGACCGGCAAGCACCCCGAGCGCGTCGTGTTCCAGGCCGTCAAGCGCATGCTTCCCGGCAACCGCCTGGCGCGCCAGCAGCTGACCAACCTGCGCATCTACGCCAGCGCGGATCATCCCCACGAGGCCCAGAACCCGCAGGTTCTGGACGTCAAGTCGAAGAACTCCAAGAACACCCGGGTGGCTCAATAATGGCTGATCAGATCACGTCTCTCGAAGAGCTCGGCCAGGTGGCCGGCGGCATCGAGACCCCCGCGACCGAGCTGGAAACCCCGCGCGAGCCCGTCCGCGACAAGCTGGGCCGCTCCTACGCGACCGGCAAGCGCAAGGACGCCACCGCGCGCGTCTGGATCAAGCCCGGCTCGGGCAAGGTCATGGTCAACGGCAAGCCGATGAACGAATACTTCGCGCGCCCCGTGCTGCAGATGATCCTGGCGCAGGCATTCACCGTCGCCGGCGTCGAAGGCGAGTTCGACGTCTACGCGACCGTCAAGGGCGGTGGCCTCTCGGGCCAGGCCGGCGCGGTCAAGCACGGCGTGTCGAAGGCGCTGCAGCTCTACGATCCGTCGCTGCGTCCCGCGCTGAAGGCGGCAGGCTTCCTGACCCGCGACAGCCGCGTCGTCGAGCGCAAGAAGTACGGCCGCGCGAAAGCCCGCCGCAGCTTCCAGTTCTCGAAGCGCTGAGGCCTCGACCCCACGAACATGCGAAACGGCCGCGGATTTCCGCGGCCGTTTTTTGTTGTCCGACTGCACGGCTACTCAAGCCCGCACGCGTCTTCTTCTCTCTGGAAATATCCCGGGGGAGTCCGCGTCAGCGGACGGGGGCAGAGTCCCCGCCATAGCCCGGCCTAGAAGCCCGCGGCCTGACCGTCCTTGCGTGGGTCCGACCCTGCCATGTAGCCGCCGCCGGGCAGGCGCCGGACCAACTGCGCGCCGCCGAAGCCGAATGCGCTGTCGGGCGGCTCGACCGAGATGACGTGCCCCATCGCGCCCAGCGCGTCGCGCGTCGCCTCGGGCATCGACGCCTCGCAGGCGACCTCGTCACCCTCGACGAAGCGCCAGCGCGGGGCGTCGATCGCGGTCTGCACGTCCTGTCCCCAATGCTGGCAACGCAACACCATCTGCACGTGGCCCTGCGCCTGCATCGGCCCGCCCATGACGCCGAAGCTCATGTCCGGGGCGCCGTCCTTCATCACGAAGCCGGGGATGATCGTGTGGAACGGTCGCTTGCCGGGCGCGACCTGGTTCGGGTGGCCGTCCTCGGTGACGAAACCCGCGCCGCGGTTCTGCAGGCTGATCCCGGTTCCGGGCACCACCACGCCCGAGCCGAAGCCGGCATAGTTCGACTGGATGAAGCTGACCATCATGCCCGACGAATCCGCCGCCGACAGGTAGACCGTGCCTCCGTTCTTCGGCGCGCCGGGGCCGAGATCCTGCGCCTTGTCCGGGTCGATCAGCGTCGCGCGCTGCGCGAGGTAGGCGGGATCCAGCAGCGCCTCGGGGGTGACGCCGGTCATGTGTCGGCGGTCGGCCACGTAGGCGTAGAGGTCGCCGAAGGCGCGCTTGATCGCCTCGATCTGCAGGTGCAGTGCCGCGGGGCTGTCGGGGTCGAGGTCGCGGATGCCGGTGTGTTCCAGCATCCCCAGCGCCATGATCGCCGCGATGCCCTGGCCGTTGGGCGGGATCTCGTGCAGGTCGGCGCCGTCGAAGCCGCCGCTGATGGTGCCGCACCACTCGGGCGCGTAGCCAACGAGGTCGTCGAGGCTCAGCGCCGCGCCGTGCTCGGCGGCGAAACCGGCGATCTTCTCGGCCAGCTCGCCCTCGTAGAAGGCGCGGCCCCTGGTCTCGGCGATCAGCCGCAGCGAGCGGGCGAAATCGGCGCTGGCGAAACGCTCGCCCGCGCGGGGTGCGCGACCGTTCGGCATGAAGGCCGACGCGAAACCCGGCTGGTCACCAAGGCTTTCGGCGCCGCGCGCCCAGAGCGCGCCGATCACGGGCGAGACGGTATAACCGCCCTCGGCATAGCGGATCGCGGGCGCCAGCAGGTCGGCGAAGGGCAGGGCGCCGAACTTCTCGGACAGCGCGGCCCAGGCGCCGACCGCGCCCGGCACGGTGACGGACTCCCAGCCGCGGAAGGGCATGCCGTTCGGAAAGCGGTCGGGCGTCCAGCCGGCGGGTGCGGGACCCGAGGCGTTCAGGCCATGCAGCTCGTTGCCGTCCCACAGGATGCAGAACGCGTCCGAGCCGAGGCCGTTGCCGGTGGGCTCGAGCACGGTCAGCGCGGCGGCGGTGGCGATGGCGGCATCGACCGCGTTGCCGCCCTGCGCCAGCATCGACAGCCCCGCCTGCGTCGCCAGCGGATGCGACGTTGCCACGACGTTGTCGGCAAGCACTGGGGAACGGCGGGACGGGTAAAGGCCATCGTGGCGAAGGTGCATCAGGCGGATTCCTTTTCGGTTTGGTCGCTGCCGCGGCGCTTCAGGTGCGTGCGCACGGCCCAGGCGACCGAGGCCGCCGCGGCGACGAGAAACAGCAGGCTGACGGGCCGGGTCAGGAACAGCGTCCAGTCCGGGTCGGTCATCAGCGCGCGGCGCAGGTTGGTCTCGGCGATGGGGCCGAGGATTACGCCCAGCACCAGCGGGGCGAGCGGGTAGTCGAGCGCGCGCAGCGCGTAGCCCAGCAGGCCCACGAAGCCCAGCAGGTACAGGTCCGTCACCCGGTTGTTGAGCGCGAAGGACCCCACCACGCAGCAGGTCAGGACGGCGGGCACGACGACCCACTTGGGTACCTCGGCCACGCGCAGGAAGGCGCGCATCGACAGCACGCAGACCACCAGCATGATCAGCGACGACACCGCCATCGCCAGGAACATGCCGTAGACCAGATCGGCGTTGTCCATGATCAGGCGCGGGCCGACCGAGATGCCGTGCACCATCAGCGACGCCATCAGGATCGCGTCGACGGCCGAGCCGGGGATGCCGAGCGCGATCAGCGGGATCAGACCGCCGCCGGCGGTGGCCGAGTTGCCGGCCTCGGAGGCGACGACGCCGTCGGCGATGCCCTCGCCGAACTTCTCGGGGGTCTTCGAGGATCGCTTGGCCTGGTCGTAGGCCACGAGGTTGGCGATCGAGCCGCCGGCGCCGGGCAGGGCGCCGATCAGCACGCCCACGATGGACGAGCGCACCAGGTTCACCGGGCGCATCAGCACCTCGCGCATCACCGCCCAGGTCTTGAAGTCGATCTCGCCCTCGACCAGCTTCTCGCCCGTCTTGATGGCGTGCGCGTCCTCGACCTCGGACACCAGCTGCGAGATGGCGAAGATGCCGATCAGCACCACGAGGAAGGGCAGGCCGGCGGCCAGCACCTCGAGCCCGAAGTCGAAGCGCGGGCGGCCCATGATCGGGTCGGTCCCGATGGTCGAGATGGCGAGGCCGATCATCGCCGCAATCAGCCCGCGTTCCAGCGAGTGGCCGACGAGGCTGGCGACGATGGTCAGCGCGAAGACGATCAGCGCGAAGTACTCCCACGGCCCCAGCTTGACCGCGAAGATCGCCAGCGGGGGTGCTGCGATGATCAGCACGATGGTCGAGATGATGGTGCCGAAGAACGACGCCCAGACGCCGAGGCTCAGCGCGCGGCCCGGCTCTCCGTTGCGCGCCATGGGGAAGGCGTCGAAGGTGGTGGCCACGGCCGACGGCGTGCCGGGGATGCCCAGCAGCGCGGCCGAGATCAGCCCGCCGGTATAGCCGCCCACGTAGACCGACAGCATGACCGAAATGCCGGTCAGCGGCTCCATCGCGAAGGTCAGCGGCAGCGTCAGGACGATCGCCATGGTGACGGTAAAGCCGGGGATCGCGGCGGCGATGATGCCCGCGATCGAGCCCATCAGCATGTAGAGCAGGGTGGTCGGCGCCAGCACTTCGGCGGCGCCCAGCAGGAAGGCGTCCATGGCTCAGGAACCCCGCGGCAGGAAGACGTTGAAGACCTCGGCGAACAGCCAGTTCAGCCCGAAGGACAGCAGCAGCGCCAGCACGACCACGGTCAGCATGGCCATCGGCGTCTTGGGCGCCAGCGTGGCCGTCAGCACCAGAAGGAAGCCCAGCGTCGCCAGCGGGTAGCCCAGCAGCGGCATCAGCGACAGGTAGACGGCGAGGCAGACGAAGGTGACGATGACCAGCCGCCGGTCGCGGCACCATTGCAATGCGATCGCCGGAAAGGCCGCGTAGGCCCGCGTCGGTATCGTGCGCAGCGACCGGATCGTCGCGAGAGCCAGCAGCGCCATCAGCACGCCGTGCACCATCATCGGGAAGGCGCCCGCGCCCAGCACCTCGAAGCGCGAGGTGGGAATGATCGCGGCCTCGACGAACAGCGCCGCCGAGACCGCGAACAGCGCCACGTAGCTGATCAGCCGGGCGACGTCGCCCGGCTGGTTTGCGGTGTCGGGCGCGTCGCTCAAGGTGCGATGACCTCGGCCAGGCGCTCGACCGTGTCGTTCAGGTTCGACAGGTAGGCGGTGTAGTCGTCCTGCCCGCGGAAGGCGACTTCGGCGCCGGCGTTGTTGACCTGCTCGACGAAGGTCTCGTCCTCCGACAGCTCCATCAGCGCCTGCTCCATCGTGTCGCGCGCCTCTTCGGGCGAGCCCTTGGGCATGACGATCCCGCGCGTGATCGCGAGGTCGAGATCTGCGCCCTCCTCCATGAAGGTCGGCACGTCGGGCGTCTGCTCCAGCCGCTCGGGCGCGCCGGTGGCCAGGAAGACCAGGTCGCCGTTCTCGACGAATTGCAGCGCGGACGAGATGTCGCCGATGGCGAGGTCGAGGTTGCCGCCGACCAGCGCGCGGATGCGCTCGCCCGTGCCCTCGTAGCCGACATAGCGCCAGTCGATGTCGTAGGCCTCGGCGATCATCGCCGCGTGCAGGTGCGGCACGCCGCCCAGGGTGACGCCGATGGTCAGGTCGCCCGGGTTCTCCTTGGCATAGTCGACCATGCCCTGCAGCGTGTCGAAGGGCTGGTCTGCGCTGGCCACCAGGTATTGCGGCGACGAGGTCATCAGCGCGATCGGGTCGAAATCGTCCCACGCGAGCTCGGTCAGGCCGGTGGCGGTGGCGGCCAGCAGGCCTTCGTGCACCTGGCTGATCGTGTAGCCGTTCGCCTCGCGGCGCGAGGCTTCCTGCAGGCCCACGGTGCCGCCGACGCCGGGCATGTTGATCACCGGCATCTCGACCCCGAGGTAAGGTTCGATGTTGTTCGCCACGAGACGCATCAGCGTGTCGCTGCCGCCGCCCGGCGACCAGGGCACGATGAATTCGACCGGACGTTCGGGATAGTCCTGCGCGGCGGCGGGAACGGCGCCCGTTGCGAGGGCCAGTCCCAGTCCGAGGGCTGCGGATTTCAGTAGGCTCATGCTGTGCTCCAATTGTCAGGTGACGCGGATGCAGGAAAGCGTAACCAGCCAGAAAACCTGTCGAAAGCGATTTGTCTTTGCCTTTTTGTTAAGGGTTGCTTAATAAATCGCGATGGACACCCGGCAGATGCAGACCCTGGTCGCCGTCGCCGATACCGGCAGCTTCGCGGCGGCCGCGCGGATCGTGAACCTGACCGCCTCGGCGGTCAGCCAGCAGATTCAAGCGCTTGAGGCGGAGATGGACACCAACCTGTTCGACCGCTCCAAGCGGCCGCCGCAGCTCAACGCCAAGGGCGACGAGGTGGTGCGCGCGGCGCGCCAGATGCTGCAGATCATGGCCGAGACCCGCGCGACGATTTCCGGCGGGCGCAAGGGCGGGATGCTCGGTTTCGGGGCGATCCGCACATTTTCCACGCGCCTCGTGCCCAATGCCTTCGCCCGGATGCGCGCCGATCACCCGAACCTGACGTTCAACCTGCAGGTCGGCATGTCCGAGACGCTGATGGCGCATGTGGCGTCGGGCCGGCTGGACGCGGCGGTGGTGGCCGACAACGTGGGCGTGCCGCCCGGGCTGGTCTGGACGCCGATCCTGTCAGAGCCGCTGCTGCTGGTCGCGCCGGCCGCGCAGCACGGTGCGACCGACCGGCAGCTGTTCCGCCGGCTGCCCTTCATCCGCTACGAGACGCCGGTGCCGCTGTCGCGCCAGATCGAGACCGAGCTGTCGAACCTCGGCGTGCCGGTGCGCGAGATCGCGGTCTCGAACACGATGCCGGCCGTCGTGGGCTGCGTGCTGGCTGGCATGGGCGTGGCGGTGGTGCCTAAGATCGCGCTGCTGGATGCGCCGGCGGGCGGGCTTTACGTGCAGCCGTTCGGCGCCGCGCCGATCACCCGGCGGGTCGGGCTGGTGCGGCGGCAGATCTCGTCGCGCTCGGCGGTGCTGGAGCGGATGCGCGCGGCGCTGCTGGCACAGGCCGAAAGCCTCGGGCTGGACGCGCTGACAGACGACGATCCCGCCCCGGCGGCCTGAGACGCGCCGGGGCCGCGGCACTTACGATCCGCCGTCGCCTTCGCCGCTGTCGCGATCCTCGTCGTGCAGGCGCAGGGTCTGCGTCTTGCCCGACTTGTTCTCGCCCAGGTAGATCGTGCGGTGCGGGAACGGGATCTCGATGCCGCGCTCGTCGAAGATGCGCTTGATGATGCCGTTGTAGGCGCGCCCGATACCCCATTGCTTGCCCGGCAGCGTCTTGATCCGCGCGCGCAGCACCACCGCACTGTCGCCCAGCGATTGCAGGCCGAACCATTCCAGCTCGCCCAGGATCGAGGGGCTGTGCTCGGGGTCCTTCATCAGCTCGTCGAAGGCGTCGAACATGGCCTTGCGCGCCTCGTCGGTATCCTCGCGGTAGGCGATGCCCATGTCGCTCACGTGGAAGGCGAAGTCGCGCATGAAGTTCGACACCATGTCGACCGACGAGAACGGGATGATGTGGTAGGTGCCGTTCAGGTCGCGCAGCGAGACCGAGCGCACGGTCAGCTTCTCGACCACGCCGGTCGTGCCGCCCACCGTCACCACGTCGCCTACGTTCATCGCGTTGTCGAACTGGATGAACACGCCGGTGATGATGTCTTGTACCAGCTTCTGCGCGCCGAAACCGATGGCCAGGCCCAGAACACCGGCCGAGGCGATGAGCGGACCGATGTTCAACCCAAGCTCTGACAGGGTGAACATCAGCGTCAGGATGATCAGCGCGATGATCGCCGCATTGCGCAGCAGCGCCAGCAGCGTCGTCTCGCGCGCCGAGGGGACCGAGCCGTAATCGGGGTTCAGCCGGTAGTCGACCCACGAATTGATCGCGAGCCAGATCAGCGCGGCGAACAGCAGGATCACCAGCACGGTGGCCAGCCGGCCCGACACGTCCAGCCCGAACTCGGACCCGATCCAGCGGCTGGTGTCGAACAATCCGATGGCGTCCAGCGTGTAGGCCAGCACCAGGATCGCGACGATCACGCGCAGCACGTTGATGATCTTGGGCACGATCGCGTTCAGCCGCGGCTCGAGCAGCGGCAGGCGCAGGCGCAGGTCCTCGGGAATGCGGATGCCCGAGCGCAGCCAGCGCCCCAGCGCGCCTTGGATGACCGAACCCACGAGCACCGCGGCCAGCACCTGCAGCGAGTTGCCCAGGTACTCGATCACCCGCCACGTGGGCTGGGTCATCACGACCACGAACATGAATGCCAGGTAGCCCAGCGCGAACCAGTGCCAGTTGCGCATCAGCGTCGCCAGCGCGCCCGACTGTTTCGCGGGCTCGCGCTCGGGCAGGGGGCCGGACTGGACCACGGTGTCGTCGCCGGCGGCTGTGGCTTCGTACGTGGTGGCGGGCGCGGCGTCGGGCCCGGTCTCGGGCGCCGTGTCGCCGGCCGGCGTGGCGTCGGTTTCCACCAGCGTCGTGACGGTGCCGTCCTCGTTCTGGACGCGCGCGGGGGCTGCGGTGTCGCGCTCGGGCGCGACGCGGCGCAGCAGCCAGACGGCGACCGGCTCGCGGTGCCGCAGCACGATCCAGACCACGAACAGCAGCACCAGCAGGGACAGCACGGCCGAGACCGCAATACCGGCCGCGAAGGACACGTTGCGATTCATGATCGGCACGATCAGCAGCTGGCCGTAGCCCAGCACGCTGATCACCACGTTGGCGTAACGGTTGAGCAGGATCGCCGCGCGGTCCGACAGGCGGATCAGCCGCAGGCCGGCCGTCGTCGGCGACACGATCGCGCGGACGGCGACCTTGACCATCTCGACCAGCAGGAAGGCGTTCAGGTACAGCGCCTGGCGGAAGTCGATCTGCGCGTAGTCGCCTAGTATCAGCAGAGTGATCGCGTAGCCCAGCGCCCAGGCGATCACCACGATTGCGGCGTCGAGCGCGACCGAGCCCAGGAAGATCAGCGCGGTGTGCACCATGTTGGCCTCGGCCGCGCGGGCGCCAAGCCGCTTGAACGGCCGGCGCATCACGGCCCGCAGCGCGACGAATACCGCGATGGTGATGACGATCACCAGGAACAGGCTTTGCAGGGATTGTGCCAGCACGGTCAGCTCGTTGCCGGACAGGCCCTCGAACACGGTGCCGCCGCCCTGGAAGCTGTCGGCGAGCGCCGTCACCTGCGCGACGATCCCCTGCGCCAGGCCCTGGGTGAATTCCGCCACCTGCGTGCCCAGCGAGGGGCCGCGCGGCGCGAGCAACTCGGGCGGGCCTTCCTCGAGGACTTCGGCGATCTCTCCGGCGACGCCTTCCTGCGCGGCCTCGAGCGCCTCGAGCAGGCGCGCGCGCGCCTCGTCGTCCTGCAGCACGCCGACCAGCGCGTCGATCGCCTCGGCCGGCAGGGCGGCGGCGGCGTCGGCGGCGTCCGAGGCGGTCTCGGCCGGCGCGTCGGGCGTGGCCTCTTGCGCGACGGCGGGTAGGGTCGTGCCCAGCAGCAAGGCCATCGCCAGCATCGCCCCGAATGCCCGGATCCATCCGGCTGCCTGCCGTGCCGCGTCGCGCATGATCTGTCGCCTCCTGCTCGTTCCTTCGCCCAGGGCGCCCCCGCCCCCCGCGTGCCGGCCCGCATCTGCATCGCGGGTTCGGAATTTGATCATGTGGTTACCCGGCGTCGCTTCGAAGGGCAACCACGGCAGCCGGCCGGTGGCGCGGCCATAGACGCCGGTCGCACATCTGTGAGGGACCGTGAGCGTGATCCGTTCGGACTTTCCGGCACCGAACCGTGCGGCAAGATCGTTGCGCTGCAGACCCAGCCGGCATTCCGGTTGCGATAACGGCCCCGCAAAAGCGGAAAGAATTCTTTACCAGTTTTCGGTGCTGCGCTACATCGGAGGAGATCTTGCGCAACGACGCGAGGTCGGGCCGCCCCAGCGCGGCGCTAAAAATGGGAGGAATACATGACGAATCGCGTAACGCGCCGCAGGGCGCTCACCGGCATTGCGGGCATGGGCGCGGCCGGCCTCGCGGCGCCGCACATCGCCACAGCGCAGGGACAGCCCACCAACTGGAAGATCCAGACCAGCTGGCCCGGCGGCGCCGGCCTGCAGATCTTCCGCGACTGGTGCGCCAGCATCGAAGAGAAGTCGGGGGGCGAGCTGTCCTTCACGCCCTTCGGCGCCAACGACGTCGTGGGCGACTTCCAGCTGTACGACGCGGTCAAGAACGGCGTTCTGGACGCGGTGAACCCGTTCACCATCTACGCCCAGGGCATCATCCCCGCGGCGGTCTTCCTGACGTCCTTCCCGCTCGGCCTGCGCAACCCCGCCGAATACGATACGTTCTATTACGGCCTCGGCGGGCTCGAGATCGCGCGCGAGCTTTACGCGCGGCAGGGCATGCACTTCGTCGGCCCGGTACACCACGGCGCGAACATCATCCACTCGAAGGTGCCGATCCGCTCGATCGACGACTTCCGCGGCCGCAAGATGCGTCTGCCGGGCGGCATGGTCGCCGACATCTTCACCGAACTGGGGGCGGAAACGACCGTTCTACCGGGCTCGGAGATCTTCCCGGCGCTGGAACGCGGCACGATCGACGTGGCCGACTATACCGGTCCGGCGGTGAACTACGCGCTCGGCTTCAGCCAGGTGACCGACTACATCGTGCTCGGCCCCCCGGGATTCATGTCCGTCTACCAGCCGGTCGACATCATGGACATCACCGTCGGCCAGCAGGCCTGGGACAACCTCAGCCCGCAGATGAAGCAGTTCGTCGAGATGGAGACGCACGTCTACTCCGACATGCACCACGCCGCGATCCAGGCCGCCGACCAGGAAGCCTGGGGCAAGTTCGAGGCCGACGGCACCGAGATCACTCGTCTGTCGGCCGACGACGTCGAGTTGATGACCGAGGTCGCCGTTCCGATCTGGTTCGACTATGCCAACCGCGATCCCGACAGCGCCCGCGTGTTCAAGATCATCCTCGACTACATGCAGTCGGGTAGCCTTGGCTACGTCGATCCGGCGCTGACAGAGGGTCTGTCGCTGGATCTGTGATCCCGCGCGCCTGACTTGAAGACGGGCCCGCGCCGCGTGCGCGGGCCCTGCCGTCTGGCGGGTCTCGCCATTTCGTCCACCGTTTCGATGAGAGGGGTTCCATGCCCAGTCTCGACTTTTCCCTGCCCCATTGGGCGTATTGGGCCGGGTTGATCATCTTTCCGCTGATCGCCATGGTCCTGTCCAATCGCCCGCGCAGCCACGAACGCCGCTACGGCCTCGGGCTGAGCTATTTCATCCTGGTGACCGGCGGCATGCTGGGTCTGCACAGGCTGTATCTGCGCAATCTCTGGGGCCTGGCCTTCATCCCGGTCTTCCTGGTGATCCTGTTCGCCAACGCGCAGGGGCAGGACGCCCGGACGGTGGTGTCGGACGCGAACAACACGGTGCGCCTGGCCGAAAGCGTGCTCGAGCGCGAGACCGGCCGCGTGGAAAGCGCGCGCGCCGAATTGCCGGCGCTGGAACGGGCGCTGGAAGAGGCCCGGGCCGAGGGCGAGGAAGGCTCGTTCGCGCTGCGCCGGGCCGAGCGCAACCTCGAACGCGCGCAGACCCGCATCGACGAGGGCACCGCCCGCATCACCGAGGCCGAGACCGACCTCGAAACCTCGCGCCCCGCCGCCGCGCAGGCGGCCGAGGACCTGGCCTTCTGGGGCACTGTCGCCCGCTGGGCGTTCTACGCGCTGCTGATCGCCATGGCGATCGACGCCATCCAGATGAACCGCCTGGTCAAGCAGGCCAACGCCAAGATCCCCGCGCACGAGGAACTGTCCGAGGCCGAGATCGCGCTGAAGAAGCTCGAGGAGAGCGAGCGCAAGGAAGACAAGGACCACGTCTCGACCGGCTGGACCGGCGTGCTGGACCGCATCTCGCTGACCGCGGGCGAATTCGTCGCCTACTGGGCGGTGATCGCGGTCTTCGTCTACTACTTCGAGGTGGTCAGCCGCTACGTCTTCGGCTCGCCCACCAACTGGGCGCATGAATCCATGTACCTGATGTTCGGCATGCAGTACCTGATCGCCGGCGCCTACGCGATGCTGACCGAGGACCACGTGCGCGTCGACATCTTCTACGCGCCGCTGTCGCGCCGCCGGAAGGCGTGGGTGGACCTGTTCACCTCGGTCTTCTTCTTCATCTTCGCCTTCACGCTGCTGTTCACGTCCTGGCGTTTCGCGCTGGACGCCAACGCGGTGGCGACCGGCAACGGCCTGCTCAGCGACTGGGCGCGCGGCGACATCGGGTTCCTCGACATGGTGGGCAACTGGACGTCGCAGCAATGGACGGACCCCAACATCCGCTGGGGCGAGATCAGCTTCAACGAATGGGAGGTTCCTCTTTGGCCGATGAAATGGGTCATGGTGATCGGCGGTCTGCTTCTGGTGACGCAGGGCATTTCGAAACTTGCGCAGGATATCCGCGTCATCGCGCGGGGAGAGTGATCCATGGGTCTTGATATCGGTATCGAGCTTCTCACGCTCATCATGTTCGGCAGCCTCCTTGCGCTGCTGATGGCCGGCCTGCCGCTGGCCTTCGTGACCGGGGGTCTGGCCTGCGTGTTCCTGTGGGTGCTGGGCGACGAGCGCGCGCTCAACATCGTGCCGTCGCGCATCTTTCCGCTGATGACGAACTACCAGCTGTCGGCCATCCCGCTGTTCATCTTCATGGCGGCGATGCTCGAACGCGCGGGCATCATCAGCGAGATGTTCGACGTCATCTACAAGGTGCTGGGCGGTCTGAAGGGCGGACTCGCCGCGGCCACGATCCTCGCATCCACGGTGCTGGCGGCGATGGTTGGCGTGATCGGGGCCGCGGTCGTGACCATGGGCATCATCGCGCTGCCGGCGATGCTGGCGCGGCAATACGATCCCAAGATCGCGATGGGCTCGATCATGGCGGGCGGCACGCTGGGCATCCTGATCCCGCCCTCGATCCTGGCGATCATCTACGCCGTGGTGGCCGAGCAATCGGTGGGCGAGCTGTTCATCGGCGCGGTCATTCCCGGCCTGCTGCTGTCGGGGATGTATATCGGCTACGTCGTCCTGCGCGCAACGATCAACCCCAAGCTCGGGCCCCCGATCCCGGTGGCCGAGCGGATCAGCACGCGCGAGAAGGTCGCCCTGATGGCCAACATGGCCGCGCCGATCGCGCTGATCGCCATCGTGCTGGGCGTGATCTTCAGCGGTGTGGCCACCCCGGTCGAGGCCGCCGGCATCGGCACCTTCGGCGCCTTCATCGTCGCGGCCATCCATCGCCGGCTGGACTGGCAGACCGTGCGCGAGGCCTCGCTGACCACGCTCAAGGCCAGCGCGATGGTCATCTGGATCATGTTCGGTGCGACTATCTTCGTCGGTCTCTACGTGCTTGAGGGCGGCCAGCAATTCGTGCAGGGCGCGCTTGAGGCCACAGGTTTCGGCCCGTGGGGCATCCTGATCATCATGATGATCGTGCTGGTCGTGCTGGGCATGTTCCTCGACTGGGTCGGGATCCTGCTGCTCTGCGTGCCGATCTTCGTGCCGATCATCCGCGCGATGGGACCCGAAAGCTTCGGCCTTGGGTCCGAGGCGGATCTCGTGCTGTGGTTCGGGGTGCTCTACCTCGTGAACATGCAGATGAGCTTCCTGTCGCCACCGTTCGGCTACGCGCTGTTCTACCTGCGCGGGGTCGCTCCGGCCGAGATCCCGATGTCGGACATCTTCAAGTCGGCGCTGCCGTTCCTGTTCCTGCAGGT
>NZ_JBELMH010000061.1:0-5118 GCF_042096055.1 Citreimonas sp.
GGCGGGCGCCGTTGCGCGGCCGCCCGTTCGCGGCTAAACCGCGCCACGTGCGCAGTATCGGAACAGATTCATGAAATTCCTCGATCTCTGCAAGGTGCACATCCGGTCCGGCAGCGGCGGGAACGGCTCGATCTCGTTCCGGCGCGAGAAGTTCATCGAATACGGCGGCCCCGATGGTGGCGACGGCGGGCGCGGCGGCGACGTCTGGGCCGAGGCCGTGGACGGGCTGAACACGCTGATCGACTTCCGCTATCAGCAGCACTGGTTCGCCAAGAACGGGCAGGGCGGCATGGGCAATGCCCGCACCGGCAGCTCGGGCGACAGCATCACCCTGCGCGTGCCGGTGGGCACCGAGATCCTCGACGAGGAGGGCGAGGAGGTGGTCGCCGACCTCGCCAACCTCGGCGACCGGGTGCTGCTGGCCAAGGGCGGCAACGGCGGCTGGGGCAACCTGCACTTCAAGACCTCGGTCAACCAGGCGCCGCGTCGGTCCAATCCGGGGCAGGAGGGCGTCGAGCGCACGCTGTGGCTGCGGCTGAAGCTGATCGCCGACGTGGGCCTGGTGGGCCTGCCCAATGCGGGCAAGTCGACCTTCCTCGCGGCCACATCGAATGCGCGCCCGAAGATCGCCGACTATCCCTTCACCACGCTGCATCCCAACCTCGGCGTGGTCGAGGTTGACGGGCGCGAATTCGTCGTCGCCGACATCCCCGGCCTGATCGAGGGCGCGCACGAGGGCCGCGGCCTCGGCGACGTGTTCCTGGGCCACGTGGAGCGTTCGGCGGTGCTGCTGCACCTGATCGACGGCACCTCGGGCACGCTGATCGAGGACTGGCAGACGATCTGCAACGAGCTCGAGGCCTATGGCGAGGGATTGGCCGACAAGCCCCGCGTCACGGTGCTGAACAAGATCGACGCGCTCGACGACGAGGAGCGCGCCTTCCTGCGCGACGAGTTGCACGAGGCCGGCGCCGAGGACGTGCGCCTGATGTCCGGCGCGTCGGGCGAGGGCGTGATCGACGTGCTGCGCGCGCTGCGCCCGCATGTGCAACGCCGCGACCGCGCCGAGGCCGCGGTGCAGGACGAGGACGGGGACGGATCGTGGCAACCCTAGGCGAGGCGCGCCCGGTGGCCGCGACGCTGGCCGACGCGCGGCGCGTCGTGGTCAAGATCGGCTCGGCCCTGCTGGTCGATGCCGCGACCGGCGACCTGCGCCACGACTGGCTGGTGAGCCTCGCCGCCGACGTGGCCGCGCTGAAGGCCCGCGGCGCCGAGGTGGTGCTGGTCTCGTCCGGCTCGATCGCGCTGGGGCGCGGCGCGCTGGGGCTGCCCGCCGGGACGCTGCCGCTGGAACAGAGCCAGGCGGCCGCCTCGGTGGGCCAGATCCGGCTGGCGCGGGCCTACGAGCAGGTCATGGCACCGCACGGCATCGTCACGGGCCAAGTGCTGGTCACGCTCGAGGACAGCGCCTCGCGCCGGCGCTACCTGAATTCGCGGGCGACGCTGGGCACGCTGCTGGGTCTCGGCGCGCTGCCCATCGTGAACGAGAACGACACCGTGGCCACGGACGAGATCCGCTACGGCGACAACGACCGGCTGGCCGCGCAGGTGGCCGCGACCGTCGGCGCGGACCTGCTGGTGCTGCTGTCGGACGTGGACGGGCTTTACACGGCGAACCCGCAGATCGACCCGACCGCGCGCCGACTGGACGTGGTCGACGCCATCACGCCCGAGATCGAGGCGATGGCCGGTGACGCGGGCTCCGGCCTGTCCAAGGGCGGGATGAAGACCAAGGTCATGGCCGCACGCACCGCCACCGCCGCCGGCTGCGCCATGCTGATCGGGCTGGGCGCGCCGAAACACCCGCTGCGCGCGCTGCAGGACGGCGCGCCGTCGACGCTTTTTGCGGCGCAGCTCGACCCGCAGGCGGCGCGCAAGCGCTGGATCGCGGCGATGAAGACGCGCGGCACGCTGACCGTGGACGACGGCGCCGCGAAGGCTTTGGCCGACGGCCGATCCTTGCTGCCCGCCGGCGTGCGGGGCGTCATGGGCGCGTTCGAGCGCGGCGACCCGGTGGCGATCCAGGCCGCCGACGGCGCGACGCTGGGCTGCGGCTTGGTGCGCTACTCGGCCGGAGAGGCGCGCGCCATCGCCGGACACCAGAGCGCCGAGATCGAGACGATCCTGGGCTATCCGGGCCGCGCCGTGCTGGTCCACCGGGACGACATGGCGCTTTGACCGGCCGCGCCGGCGCAGTAGATTGACGCAAATCCAGCGACAGGGACCGAACCCATGAAGGACCTGACCGACATCCCCGCCCTGATGCACGACATGGGCCGGCGCGCGCGCGACGCGGCGGCGGTGCTTGCCTATGCCGAGCCCGAGGCCAAGCGCCGCGCGCTGGAAGCTGCCGCCGACGCGATCGAGGCGCAGGCGGCCGACATCCTCGTCGCGAACGCGCAGGACCTCGACTACGGGCGCGAGAAGGGCCTCAGCGATGCGATGATGGACCGCCTGACGCTCAGCCCCGCGCGCATCGCCGACATCGCCGGCGGCCTGCGCGCGGTCGCGGCGCAGGACGATCCCGTGGGCGCCGTGATGGCCGAGTGGGACCGCCCCTCGGGTCTGCACATCCGCCGGGTGCGCACGCCGCTGGGCGTCGTGGGCGTGATCTACGAATCGCGGCCCAACGTGACCGCCGACGCGGGCGCGCTGTGCCTGAAGTCCGGCAACGCGGTGATCCTGCGCGGCGGCTCGGAAAGCCTGCATTCCTCGGGCGCGATCCATGCCTGCCTGGTCGAGGGGCTGCGCGCCGCCGGCCTGCCCGAGGACGCGATCCAGCTGGTGCCGACGCGCGACCGCGCCGCCGTGTCCGAGATGCTGACGATGACCGACGTCATCGACGTGATCGTGCCGCGCGGCGGCAAGGGGCTGGTCGGCCTCGTCCAGCGCGAGGCGCGCGTGCCGGTCTTCGCGCATCTCGAGGGCATCGTGCACGTCTACATCGACAAGGACGCCGATCCGCTCAAGGCGCTCGAGGTCGTCAAGAACGCCAAGACCCGCCGCACCGGCATCTGCGGCGCGGCCGAATGCCTGCTGATCCACCGCGACGTGGTCGACACGATCGGGCAGGGCGTGATCAAGGCTCTGGTCGAGGCCGGCGTCGAGGTCCGCGCGGACGAGACGCTGGCGCGGATCAAGGGCACCGTGCCCGCGTCGGACGACGATTGGGGCCGCGAATACCTCGACATGATCATCGCCGCGCGCGTGGTCGACGACATCGACGCCGCGATCGCGCATATCCGGCGATATGGCTCGAACCACACCGACTGCATCCTGACCGAGGACGATGCGGCGGCCGAACGGTTCTTCACCCGGCTCGACAGCGCGATCCTGATGCGCAACGCATCGACCCAGTTCGCGGATGGCGGGGAATTTGGCATGGGTGCGGAAATCGGCATCGCCACCGGCAAGATGCATGCCCGCGGCCCAGTGGGCGCCGAGCAGCTGACCAGCTTCAAGTACCTGGTGACCGGCGACGGGACGGTGCGCTGATCGCCCTCCGTCCGCCCTCAGCCGATGGTGATCTCGATCCGGTCCTCGGCCGGGCGGGCCGACAGCGTCCGGCCCCGGTCGCGCACCAACGTCGAAAGCAGCGCGAACTGCACCTTGTCCGGCGTCAGGTCGTCCAGCTGCCCGCCGCCGGCGAGGAAGCTCCAGGCGCCCTCGTGGATCGCGACGCGCCGGCCGGTGGCCTCGACGCGGATGCGGGAATCGCCGCCCTCGATCGCGACCGTTCCGCCCAGCGGCAGCGCGCTTTCGCAGCACAGGAAGGCGAGGTAGGCCAATTGCACGTTGGCGCGAGCCATCTTGTCCGCCGCCGCCCATTGCGCCGTCATGCGCGTGGTGCGGGTGATCGCGTCCAGCGTGGCGGCCGCGTCGCGCGACCCGATCGACTGGCCGTCATTGGCGCTGCCGAAGGCCACCCGGAAGAACTTGATCCGCGCCGAGGCGCTGTCGCAGCTGTCCTGGATCAGCGCCATCTCGGCGCCGGTCTCGGCCCCGCCGGCCAGGGCGACAAGCTCGAGCCCGTTCTGTATGGCGCCGATCGGGCTGATCAGATCGTGACACAGCCGCGATCCTACCAATGCTGCGAGGGAAGCCGTATGATCGGTCATCAAGTCATCCTGTCGAAGGAGGGATCATGGAGGATCTGAACGCCCTGCTGGAGCCCGGCATGCTGGTCCAGAACCCCGAGCGGCCCGACTGGGGCACCGGGCAGGTGCAGTCCAACATCGGCGGCAAGGTCACCGTCAACTTCCGCGAGGAAGGAAAGGTGGTGCTGGACGGCGCGCACGTGTCGCTGATCCCCGTTTTCGAGTCCGGTTCCGATTCCGGGCCTTGAGACGCCCGCCCCATCCGTATTAGCGATGCTTTGAGCGGATGCCTACCCCCGCGGGCGAATTTGGAAGGCACTATCGTGTTGGTAGCAGACGAGAAATGACCGATCCGGCCACACTGACCGATGCAAGGCCGGGCACCGGCTTCGCCGTCCGGCTGGCGCAGAGCCGCGCCGAGATCGAGGCGGCGCAACGGCTGCGTTACGCCGTCTTCGTCGAGGAACTGGGCGGCGACGGCCCGATGGTCGACCATGCGGCACGGCTGGAACGCGACCGGTTCGATCCGTTCTTCGACCACCTGATCCTGACGCCCGAGGACGCGCCCGGCGAGGTGGTCGGCGTTTACCGGTTGCTGCGCTCGGACGCCGCCGCCCGCGCCGGGCAGTTCTACTCCGAGGACGAGTACGACCTCGACCCGCTCAAGCGCTCGGGGCGGCGGCTACTGGAACTGGGGCGGTCCTGCCTGCATCCCGATCACCGCGGCGGCGCCGCGCTCTATGCCCTGTGGCAGGGACTGGCGGACTACGTCTTCGCGCACCGGATCGAGATCCTGTTCGGCGTGGCGAGCTTTCACGGCACCGACGTCGCGCGCCTGGCCGCACCCCTGTCGCTGCTGCATCACCGGCACCTCGCGCCCGAGCCGCTGCGCGTGCGCGCGCGGCAGTTCCAGCCGATGGACCTGCTGCCCGAGGCGACGCTCGACCGCCGCGCGGCGATG
>NZ_JBELMH010000061.1:5218-7179 GCF_042096055.1 Citreimonas sp.
GTTCCAGCCGATGGACCTGCTGCCCGAGGCGACGCTCGACCGCCGCGCGGCGATGCTGCAGGTGCCCGCGCTGATCAAGTCCTACCTGCGCATGGGCGGTTTCGTGGGCGAGGGCGCCTTCGTCGATCATGCCTTCAACACCACCGACGTGTGTCTGGTGATGGACACCGCCCGGCTGGATGGCTCGGCCAGCGCCCGGTATACCAAGGGCCGTCTTTGACCTGGACCGTTCCGCCGATCCCGGCGCCGGAACGGATCGGCCCGGCGGGCTGGCTGCGCGTCGCCCTGCGCGGCACGGCGATGGGCGTACTGGTCTTCGGTGGGCTCGCGCTTCTGCTGGCGCTGCGTCTGATCGAGCGGCCGCTGGCCGGGCAGGCGCGCCCGGTGACGCCGTGGATCACGCAATATGTCTGCCGCGGCTCGCTGGCGATCATGGGCCTGCGGGTGACGACGCGCGGCAGGCCCATGCGGGCGCGCGGCGCGCAGGTCGCCAACCACACGAGCTGGCTCGACATCTTCGTGCTCAACGCCTTCCAGAACGTCTATTTCGTGTCCAAGTCCGAGGTCGCGACCTGGCCCGGCATCGGCTGGCTGGCGCGCGCCACAGGCACCGTCTTCATCCGCCGCGACCGGCGCGAGGCGCGCACCCAGACCGACCTGTTCCAGACGCGCCTGCTGCACGGCCACCACCTGCTGTTCTTCCCCGAGGGCACCTCGACCGACGGGCGGCAGGTGCTGCCGTTCAAGACCACGCTCTTCGCCGCCTTCTACAGCGACGCGCTGCGCCATACCGCGCGCATCCAGGCGGTCAGCCTTGCCTACCACGCACCGGCGGGCGCAAGGCCGGCCTTCTACGGCTGGTGGGGCGACATGGATTTCGCGCCCTCGCTGGTCGAGGTGCTGGCGCAGCGGCGGCAGGGCGGCGTCACGTTGACTTGGCATCCGCCCGTGCGCGTGGACGACCACCCCAACCGCAAGAGCCTCGCCGCGCATCTCGAGGCGCAGGTCCGCGCGGGCCACGCGGCCGCGATGGACCGCGCCTGAGGTGTCAGCCCACCGCGTCGACCAGCGCGCGCAGCGCGGCCAGCGGGTCGTCGTGGCGCCAGATCTCCTCGCCCACGGCGATGAAATCCGTGACCGGCGCCAGCGCGCGGGCGGCGTCGGGGGTCAGCCCGCCCTCGGCCACCACCGGCACCTCGATCATCTCGGACCACCATTCGAACAGGTCGCGTTCCGCCAGCGCACCGTCGCCCAGGGCGCCGGCGACCGGCCCGAAGGCTACGTAATCGGCGCCGGCCTCGCCCGCGTTCATGCCATCGTGCCGCGACTGGCCGCAGAAGGCGCCCACGATGGCGTCCGCCCCCAGCGCCTTGCGCGCCGCCCGGACCGAGCGCGCGCCGTCGGGCAGGTGCACGCCGTCCAGGCCCAGCCGCTCGGCCAGCACCACGTGCGTGTCGATCACCAGCGCCACGTCGGCCGCGTGCGCCACCTCGCGCACCGCGTCGGTGGCGCGGATCAGCCGGTCCTCGTCGCGGGTCGCCAGCGCCAGCCGCAGGCAGGCTACCGGCACCCCCTGCAGCACCCGGTCGAGCTGGGCGGGAAACGACCCGAGGTCGATCTCGGGCGGGGTCAGAAGGTAGATCTGCGGTCGGTCCTGCTCGGCCATGTCACGCTCCCTCGGTCGTCGCGCCCGGCTTGCGGCGCCCGGCTTGTCGCGGGGTGATAACGCGGGGCGCGGCGCTTGACCATCCTGCTACGCGCAGGCGGTTGCCCGGATGGTTGCAAGGACCGTCCGCGCTGCTATGGAAGGCGCGCAACGACGAAGGACCGCCCATGACGCCGCTTACCGACCAGCCCGCCATCGTGCTCGTGCGTCCGCAGATGGGCGAGAACATCGGCGCGGCCGCGCGCGCGATGTGGAATTTCGGGCTGGACCGGATGCGCGTCGTCGCCCCGCGCGA
>NZ_JBELMH010000061.1:7279-21237 GCF_042096055.1 Citreimonas sp.
CGCGCGCGATGTGGAATTTCGGGCTGGACCGGATGCGCGTCGTCGCCCCGCGCGACGGCTGGCCGAACCCGCAGGCGGTCGCCATGGCCTCGGGCGCGGGGCGCCTGCTGGACGAGGCGCGGCCCTTCGCCGACCTGCGCACCGCGATCGAGGACTGCCACTTTACCTTCGCCACCACCGCGCGGCCCCGCGGTATGACCAAGCCGGTCTACACGCCCCAGGCCGCGATGGAGGAAGCCCGCGACCGCACCGCGCGCGGCGAGCGCGTCGGCCTGATCTTCGGCCCCGAGCGTGCGGGCCTGGAAAACGAGGACATCGCACAGGCCAGCGCCATCATCTCGGTGCCGGTGAACCCGGACTTCCCGTCGCTGAACCTCGCGCAATGCGTGCTGCTCTGCGCCTACGAATGGCGCCTCGCCACCGAGGATGCGACGCCCGTGTCCGAAGGGCTGGTCGGCACCGACCGCGCCAGCGCCGGCGACGTCGCGCGCCTGGCCGACCACTACGAGGAGCGGCTGGACCAGGCCGGCTTCTTCTTCCCCGAGACCAAGTCCGAGACGATGAAGCGCACCTTCCGCAACATGTGGTCGCGCCTGCCGCTGACCACTGCCGACGTGCACATGCTGCACGGCGTCATGCGGCAGATGGTCCGCTGGAAGGACCGCGGCGACGACTGAGCCGCCATCGGGGTGCGGCAAAGCGGGCAGGGCGCTTGAAGCCCCTGATGGGCGGGCCTAGTGTCCGCCCAAAGAACGGGCAGGCCTGGTGTCCGCGTTAGAATCCCGAGGTGAACATGGCCGAGAAACGCAAGCTTTTCGAAGAGGTCGGCGCCGAGCGCCCCGCGGCGCCGAAGGCCCCGGCGGGCGGCATGATCGACAGCCCCCGGCGCGGCGCGCGCGGCGCCGTGCGGATCTGGCTGATGATCCTCTTCGCGCTGGTCATGGTGATGATCGCCGTGGGCGGCCTCACGCGCCTGACCGACAGCGGATTGTCGATCACCGAATGGCGCCCGGTCACCGGTGCGCTGCCGCCGATGAACGCCGCCGAGTGGCAGTCCGAGTTCGACAAGTACCGGGCCATTCCGGAATACCAGATCCAGAACCGCGGCATGTCGCTGGCCGAGTTCCAGTTCATCTACTGGTGGGAATGGGGCCACCGGCAGCTGGGCCGGGTGATCGGACTGGTCTGGGCCGTGGGCTTCATCGGCTTCGCCGTCGCGCGCAAGATCCCGCCGGGCTGGACCGGACGGCTGCTGCTGCTGGGGGGCCTCGGCGGGCTGCAGGGCGCGATCGGCTGGTGGATGGTCGCCTCGGGGCTCGAGGGCGAGATGCTCGACGTGGCCTCGTACCGGCTGGCGACGCATCTGGGCCTCGCCTTCGTGATCCTGGGCTTCATCGCCTGGTACGTCTTCCTACTGGGCCGGTCCGAGCGTGACCTGATGCAGGCCCGCCGCGAGGGCGAGCCGAAGCTTTTCCGCATCTCGACCGGCCTGCTGCACTTCAGCTTCCTGCAGATCCTGATCGGCGCGCTGGTCGCCGGCATCGACGCGGGGCGCACCTATACCGACTGGCCGCTGATGGCCGGGCAGTTCCTGCCGCCGTACCCGTTCGAGCTGACGCCCGCCTGGCGCAACTTCTTCGAGAATCCCGGCCTGGTGCAATTCATGCACCGCATGGTCGCCTACGCGCTGCTGGCCTTCGGCATCGTCGTCTGGCTGCGCGGGCGCCGGTCGCCGAACGCCGACACGCGCTTCCGCTTCAATGCGGTCTTCGCCGCGCTGGCGCTGCAGGTCGTGCTGGGCATCGTCACGATCCTCTACGGCGCGCCGTGGCAGATCGCGATCGCGCACCAGGTGCTGGCGGTGATCCTGTGGGTGCTGATCCTGCGGGCGCGTTTCGGGGCGCGCTATCCCATCCATCAATCCATCCGAGGCACGTGAATGAGTACGAGTAACAGCTACCAGGCCCTGATGGCCTACCAGCGCGAGACCGAGGCCCTGTCGCAGGTGGCCGGGCGGCTGTCCTGGGACCAGGAGACGGTCATGCCCCGCGGCTCGGCCGAGCAGCGCGGCGACGAGATGGCGGCGATGGAGCACGTGCTGCACGCCCGCCGCGTTGCCCCCGAAGTCGGCGACTGGCTGGCGTCGATCGACGAGGCCTCGCTGGACGAGGTGGGCCGCGCGCAGCTGCGCCACATTCGCCACAGCTTCGAGCGCACGACCAAGGTGCCCGCGCGTCTGGCCTCGGCGCTGGCGCGCACCATTTCCCGCGCGCAGATGGTCTGGATCGACGCGCGCAAGGCCGGCGACGTCTCGGCCTTTCTTCCGGTCCTGACCGAGGTCCTGGCCCTGCGGCGCGAAGAGGCGCAGGCGCTGGCCGGCGACGGGCCGCTGTATGACGCGCTGCTGGACGATTACGAGCCCGGCGCCAAGGCGGCCGAGCTCGAGGCGATGTTCGGCGCCCTGCGTCCCCGCCTCGTCGCCCTGCGCGAGGCGGTGCTGGCGCGCCCCGAGCCGCAGGGCGTGTCGGGCCATTTCGACGAGGCGCTGCAGGTGCGACTGTCGCGCGAGGTGGCGCAGGCCTTCGGCTACGACCTGTCGCGCGGCCGCATCGACATGGCGGTGCACCCGTTCAGCAGCGGGTCCGGCGACGACGTGCGCATCACCACGCGCACCGATCCCAGCGATCCGTTCAACTGCCTCTACTCGACCATCCACGAGGTCGGGCATGCCAGCTACGAACAGAACGTCGACCCGGCCTACCGCCTGACGCCGCTGGGTTCGGGCGTGTCGATGGGTGCGCACGAAAGCCAAAGCCGCATCTACGAGAACCAGCTTGGCCGCTCGCGCGCCTTCACGTCCTGGCTGTTCGCCCGGATGCGCGACCGGTTCGGCGATTTCGGCATCGCCGACGAGGACGCGTTCTACGCCGCCGTGAACCGGGTCAAGAAGGGCTACATCCGCACCGAGGCGGACGAGATCCAGTACAACCTGCACATCATGCTGCGCTTCGACCTGGAACGCGCGCTGATCGCCGGGGATCTGGCGCCGGGCGATCTCGAGGCCGCGTGGAACGACCGGTTCGAGGCCGATTTCGGCTACCCGGTCGACACGCCCTCGAACGGCGTGCTGCAGGACGTGCACTGGTCGGCGGGCCTGTTCGGCTATTTCCCGACCTACAGCCTGGGCAACGTCTATGCCGGCTGCCTGAACGAGGCGATGCGCAAGGCCGTGCCGGACGTGGACGACCGCCTGTCACGGGGCGACACCGGCCCGGCCGTGTCCTGGCTGCGCGAGAACCTGCAGCGTCATGGCGGCCTCTACCGCCCGCGCGAGCTGATCGAGCGCGCCTGCGGCACGCCGCCGTCCGAGGCGCCGCTGCTGGGCTATCTCGAAGCGAAGTTCGGCGACATCTACGGGCTCTGAGCCCGACCCTTCGGCACACCGCCAGTCACACGAAAAAGGCCCTCCCGAGCGGGAGGGCCTTTCCGTCTGGCGCAGCCTTGGGCGCCCCGGGAGGATGGGGCGCCGCGGGCCTCGTCAGGCGTTGACGGTCTTCGCGTTGCCGCGGAAGCCGTCGATCGACCAGGCGCCGGCGCCGGTGATGGCGATGGCGAGGTAGCCGCCGGTGATGGCGAGGTTCTTGAGGAACTGCGTCATCTGGTTCTGGTCGGCCGGCTGGAAGTGGTACAGGATGCCCGCCAGAAGCGTGAACGCCGCCAGGGCGATCGCCACGCCGCGGGTCTGGAAGCCCACGATCAGCGCGAGGCCGCCGAGGATCTCGAACAGGATCACGGGCCAGGCCAGGAAGGCGGGAATGCCGCCTGAGGCCATGTAGCCGGCGAACCCGGCCACGTCACCGGTCTTGCCGAAGCCGGAGACGACGAAGAGCAGGCCCAGCATGATGCGGGCGATCAGCAGAACGGTGGTGTTGGTCGTCGAAGTCATTGTCGCGTTTCCTTGCGTCAAGAGATGCGCAAGGACTTACACTGTGCATCATGTAAGGAAAGTCGCCTATTTATAACAGGGTTCGTGCGCTTCTGCACATGAAGCCGCCCCTGCAGGCGAACAAGGGCGGCGGCCGGATCGTCCGGCGCGCCGCCCCCGATGGATCAGGCCTCGCCGTCGTCTTCGGGTTCTTCGCCCTCTTCGGCGATCCAGGCGACGCTGACGACTTCCTCGCCCTTGCCGGTGTTGAACACCTTCACGCCGCCTGCCGTGCGCGAGCGGAAGCTGATGCCCTCGATCGGCACGCGGATCGACTGGCCCTTCGAGGTCGCCAGCATGATCTGGTCGCCCATCTCGACCGGGAAGCTGGCCACCAGCGGTCCGCCCCGCATCGCGCGGTCCATCGCCATGACGCCCTGGCCGCCGCGCCCGCGCACCGGGTAGTCGTGCGACGACGACAGCTTGCCGCTGCCGTTGGCGGTGATCGTCAGGATCAGGTTCTCGGCCGCGGACATGGCGGGATAGTCGATCTCGACCGCGTCGGTCGATGCGGCCTCCTCGTCCTCGTCGGTCTCGACCTCGGTCTCGTCGGTCAGGCCCGCCATCGCGCGGCGCATCTTGAGGTAGGCGACGCGCTCGGCCGGGCTCGCCTCGAAGTGGCGGATGATCGACATGCTGACGACCTGGTCGCCGTTCTGCAGCCGGATGCCGCGCACGCCGGTCGACTTGCGGCCCTTGAAGACGCGCACCGCCGTCGTTGGGAAGCGGATCGCGCGGCCCGAGTCGGTGAACAGCATCACGTCGTCGTCCTCGGACGCGATGCGCGCGTTCACCAGGCTGACGCCCTCGGGCAGGTCCATGGCGATCTTGCCGTTGCGCATCACGTTGGTGAAATCCGACAGCGCGTTGCGCCGCACATCGCCCGCGCTGGTGGCGAAGACGATCTGCAGGTCCTGCCACTCGTCCTCGGGGCGATCGACGGGCATGATCGCCGCGATGCTGACGCCAGTGGGGATTGGCAGGATGTTGACGATCGCCTTGCCCTTGGACGTGCGCCCGCCCAGCGGCAGGCGCCAGGTCTTGAGCTTGTAGACCATCCCGTCGGTGGTGAAGAACAGCAGCTGCGTGTGCGTGTTGGCGACGAACAGCGTGGTGACCACGTCGTCGTCCTTCAACTGCCCGCCCGACAGCCCCTTGCCGCCGCGCTTCTGCGCGCGGAAATCGGCCAGCGCGGTGCGCTTGATGTAGCCGCCCTGCGTGACGGTGACGACCATGTCCTCGCGCTCGATCAGGTCCTCGTCGTCCATGTCGCCGGCCCAGTCGACGATCTCGGTCCGGCGCGGCACGGCATAGGCGTCGCGGATGGCGGTCAGCTCGTTGGTGATGATCTCCATGATCCGCTCGCGCGAGCCGAGGATCTCGAGGTAGTCCTTGATCTTCGAGGCGAGGTCTTCCAGCTCGTCTGTGACCTCGGTCACGCCCAGCTGCGTCAGGCGCTGCAGCCGCAGGTCGAGGATCGCGCGGGCCTGGATCTCGGACAGGTTGTAGGTGCCGTCCTCGTTGATCGTGTGGGTCGGATCGTCGATCAGCCGGATGAACGGCGCGATCTCCTTGGCGGGCCAGCGCCGGGTCATCAGCTTCTCGCGCGCCTCGGCCGCGTCGGCCGAGCTGCGGATCGTCTGCACCACCTCGTCGACGTTCGACACCGCGACGGCCAGGCCGCACAGCACGTGGCTGCGCTCGCGCGCCTTGCGCAGCAGGTAGGCGGTGCGGCGCGCGACCACGTCCTCGCGGAAGTCGAGGAACGCCGTCAGGAAGGCGCGCAGGGTCAGCTGCTCGGGCTTGCCGCCGTTCAGCGCCAGCATGTTGCACCCGAAGGACGTCTGCATCGGCGTGAAGCGGTAGAGCTGGTTCAGCACCACCTCGGCCGTCGCGTCGCGCTTGAGCTCGACCACCACGCGCACGCCGTGCCGGTCGGATTCGTCCTGCACGTGGGCGATGCCCTCGATCTTCTTGTCGCGCGCGGCCTCGGCGATGCGCTCGATCATCGTGGCCTTGTTGACCTGGTAGGGGATCTCCTCGATCACGATGGCATAGCGGTCCTTGCGGATCTCCTCGATGCGCGTCTTGGCGCGGATGATCACGCTGCCGCGCGCCTCGAGATACGCCTTGCGCGCGCCGGACCGGCCCAGGATCACGCCGCCCGTCGGAAAGTCGGGGGCGGGGATGTAGTCGATCAGCTGTTCGCTGCTGAGGTCGGGGTTCTCGATCATCGCCAGCGTAGCGTCGATGACCTCGCCCAGGTTGTGCGGCGGGATCCGCGTCGCCATGCCGACGGCGATGCCCTCGGCGCCGTTGACCAGCACGTTGGGATAGCGCGCCGGCAGCACGACCGGCTCCTGCCGCTCGTTGGCGTAGTTCGGGACAAAGTCGACGGTGTCCTTGTCGATGTCCTCGAGCAGCGCCTCGGCGACCTTTTCCAGCCGCGATTCCGTGTAGCGGTAGGCGGCCGGCGGGTCGCCGTCCATGCTGCCGAAATTGCCCTGGCCGTCGATCAGCGGCAGCGACATCGAGAAATCCTGCGCCATCCGCACCAGCGCGTCGTAAACCGCGCTGTCGCCGTGCGGGTGGTAGCGGCCCATGACGTCGCCGACGGCGGTCGCGCACTTGCGGTAGGGCTTGGTCGAGGTCTGCCCGTTCTCCCACAGCGTGTACAGAATCCGCCGGTGCACAGGTTTCAGGCCGTCGCGCAGATCGGGGATCGCGCGGCTCACGATCACGCTCATCGCGTAATCGAGATAACTCGACTTCATCTCGTCGATGATGTCGATCGCCGGACCAGAGCGTGGGACGGGGATTTCCTGTTCGTCGTCAGGGGGTTGTGGCGTATCGCTCACGTCGGAAGCCTGCTGCTGTTACTGCCATATCTTGTTGGGTCCCGTATACCAGATGCTGGATATGGGGTGCAATGCCGGGTGAACCGCGCGGTTTGGCAGCCGCGGCCAGAACCTGCTAACACACTGTTTTAATTGATTTGAAATCTCTCGCGCTGCAGCATCGAGTCATCGTCACGAAAGGTGGACCGATGCAGGTAACGGAAACCGAACTGATGCTGAAGGGGTACGGCCTGACCACGGCCGAATTCTTCTACCGGATGCCCGACTACAAGCACGTGCTGAACACGTTCGTCTGGCAGGACTACGACCTCGCGCCCGATCACAAGCGGCTCTTCTCGTTCATCGAGTTCTGGCAGGACGAGATCGAGGGGCCGCTGCACTCGGTGCGTTTCAGCCACCGCCGGCTGGTCGCCCCCGGCGAATGGCAGAATGTCGTCGGAGAGTTGACCTACCACTAGGCGCGGACCCGCGAGGCGCCGAAGGCGCGGGGGCCTGACCCCCGCGCCCCGATTCAGGGAATGATGCGCGAGTACTTGGCGCCTTCCAGCGTCGCACCCAGGCGCAGCCCGCTCTGCGCGAAGATCACCGCGATCACCGGCGCCAGCGACGTGGTCGTCTCGGCGGCCAGCGTCTCGCCGCGCTCGGGCGTGGCGTAGACCATCTTGGCGCCGGCGGCGAAGCCGGGCGAGCGGCGGAAGGTGCGCAGCGCCTCGTCGGTCATGAAGAACAGCACGTGCGCGTATTGCTGCGCGCCGATCTGCAACCCGCCGCTGGCCTTGGCGAGCGAGTAGTAATCGACCGTGGCGCCGCCCACGCGCAGCGCGCCGCGGCCGTAGGCGCCGCCCAGGCCGAGCCCCGCCTCGGTCACCAGCGGCATCACCAGCATGCCGGTCGATTTCGCGGCCAGGTCGCGCGTGGCCGGGTAATCCGCGTAAAGCTGGTTCAGCGTGGCGTCGACGCGCGCGTCGATCAGCTCGGGTCCGCGGCTGCCCACCCCGTTGGCGCAGCCCGCCAGCAGCAGCGTGCCGGCCGCAAGGCCGGTCGTGAAAGTCCGTCGCGAAAGTGTCATGTGTCCGCCCGATTTCCTGGTTTCTCTGGTGCCTCTTGCCCCGACCGTGCCGCCGGTTGGCGATTTTATAGCTTTGCCCGCCCGCGCTGTCACCAGAAGATGCCCGCGCGGGTGGATTCCGCGGGAACCCGCCTGTGTTCCGGGCGCGATGTCAGCCGTTCAGCAGCCGCGCCGCGGCCGGGGCAAAGTAGGTCAGCACCCCGTCGCATCCGGCGCGCTTGAAGGCGGTGAGGCTTTCCATCATCACCCGCTCGCCGTCGAGCCAGCCGCGCTCGGCCGCGCCGGCCAGCATCGCGTACTCGCCCGACACCTGGTAGGCGAAGGTGGGCGCGCCGAAGGTCTCGCGCGCGCGGCGGATCACGTCGAGATAGGGCATCCCCGGCTTGACCATGATCATGTCCGCGCCCTCGGCCAGGTCGCGCGCGATCAGGCGCATCGCCTCGTCTCCGTTGCCCGGGTCCTGCTGGTAGGTCTTCTTGTCGCCGGTCAGCCGGCCCGAAGCGCCCACCGCGTCGCGGAACGGCCCGTAGAAGGCCGACGCGAACTTGGCCGCGTAGCTCAGCAGCAGCACGTTGCCGTGGCCCTCGGATTCCAGTGCCGCGCGGATCGCGCCGATGCGCCCGTCCATCATGTCCGACGGGCCGATGATGTCGGCGCCGGCGCGCGCCTGGCTCAGCGCCTGCTTGACCAGCGCCTCGACCGTGGCGTCGTTGACGACATAGCCGTCCTCGACGAAGCCGTCGTGCCCGTCGATGTTGTAGGGGTCCAGCGCCACGTCGGTCATCACCGCGATGTCGGGCACCGCATTCTTGATCGCGCGCGTCGCGGTGTTCGACAGGTTGTCGGGGTTCCAGGCCTCGGCGCAGTCGCGGGTCTTCTTCTCGGGCGGGGTGTAGGGGAACAGGCAGATCGCCGGAATGCCCAGGGCGTGCGCCTCGCGCGCGGCCTCGACCACGCGGTCCACCGACAGCCGGTTCACGCCGGGCATCGAGCCGATCGGCTCGGACACGCCCTCGCCCTCGCGCACGAAGACCGGCCAGATGAAGTCCGACGGCGCGACGTTCGTCTCGGCCACCAGCGCGCGGATCGCGGGCGTGCGGCGCAGCCGGCGGGCGCGCTGGCTGGGGAAGGGGGCGTGGATGGGCTGCATGGGGCGTCCTCGTGTCGTTCGTGCAACGGGTATCGGCCAAGGTAGCGCGGGTGTCCAGAGACGCGCCGGGCGGCTGGGCACCCGCGCACCCGCGCGCTACATGGGCACGTCCGCGCCCCGGTTCCGGCGCGCGGGCACGATCACGGACCCGACAGCGAGGCGGCCTTGGGCTTCTACGACACGGTATTCGAATTCATCGACATGCGCTCGTTCTCGAACCTGTGGTTCTGGATCATGCTGGCGGTGGTCTGGTCCTCGGCCAGTCACTGGGTGCTGGGCGTGCCCTTCGACATGGTTACGCGCGCGCGCCGCAACCCGCACGCCGCCGCGGATCTCGAGTCGCTGGCGGCGATCAACGCCAACCGGCTGATCTTCATCGCCGACGAGGCCGGGCTGTGGCTGACGGCGATCGCCTCGGCGCTGCTGACGGGGCTGGCGCTGCTGGGGTTCCTCTATGGCAGCGAGTTCGCACAGGCGGTGTTCCTGCTGATCGCACCCTTGTCCTTCGTCTTCCTGCTCAGCCTGCGCACCGCGCGCCGGGTGCTGGACACCGACCGCGCGGGCGACGCGCTGCGCCGGCGGCTGGGCCTGCACCGGATCTTGGTGCAGGCGATCGGTCTGGTGGCGATCTTCTTCACCGCGCTGTGGGGCATGTACCAGAACATCGCGTCGCCATTCCTGTGACGCACATACACGCGCGCCTGCGCGGTTGACCCCGCCCGCGCGCCGCGCCAAATGGCGCGCATGGCACAGCGCATCATCATGGGCGGCGCGCCCGAAGGCTTCGACGCCAGGCTCGTCCTTTCCGAAATCGACAAGGCCGGCGGCCCGGTCATCCACGTCGCCCGCGACGACCGCCGGCTGGCGGCGATGCGCGACGCGCTGGCGTTCTTCGATCCGTCGATGCCGGTGCTGCACTTCCCCGCCTGGGACTGCCTGCCCTATGACCGCGTGTCGCCCAACGCCGACATCTCGGCCGCGCGGATGGCGACGCTCGCGGGTCTCGCCCATCGCGGCCCCGACCGCTTCGTGCTGCTGACCACGCTGGCAGCCGCGACCCAGCGCATTCCCGCCCGCGAGGTCCTGCGCGAGGCCGCCTTCGCCGCCCGCGTGGGCGACCGCGTCGACGAGGAGGCGCTGCGCACCTTCCTCGTGCGCATGGGCTTTTCCCAGGCGCCCACCGTGACCGAGCCGGGCGACTACGCCATCCGCGGCGGCATCATCGACATCTTCCCGCCGGGCGAAGGCGGGCCCGTGCGGCTCGACTTCTTCGGCGACACGCTGGAATCCGCGCGCCGCTTCGATCCCGGCAGCCAGCGCACCACCGACACGCTGAGCATGGTCGAGCTCGCGCCGGTCTCCGAGGTCATCCTCGACGAGGCCGCGATCACCCGCTTCCGCCAGAACTACCGGATCGAGTTCGGCGCCGCCGGCAGCGACGATCCGCTCTACGAAGCGGTCAGCGCAGGGCGCAAGACACAAGGGATCGAGCACTGGCTGCCGTTCTTCCACGAGCGGCTCGAGACGCTGTTCGACTACCTGCCCGACGCGCCGGTGCTGCTCGACGACCAGGCCGAGCCCGCGCGCGGCGCGCGCTGGGACAGCGTCGCCGACCAGTACGAGGCCCGCAAGCACGCGCTGGACCAGAAGCAGACCATGGGCTCGAGCGTCTACAAGCCCGTGCCCCCCGCGCAGCTCTACCTCGACGAGGATGCCTGGACCGGCGCGCTGGCGCAGCGCCGCATCGTGCAGTTCAACCCGCTGCCGCAGGCAAGCGGCCCGGGCGCCGTCGACGCGGGCGGCCGCGCCGGGCGCAGCTTCGTGCCCGAGCGCCAGCAGGAAAGCGTCAGCCTCTTCGCAGCACTCGCCGACCACGTGCGCAAGCGCCTGCAGGCCGGCCCCGTCGTCATCGCGTCCTATTCCGAGGGCGCGCGCGAACGTCTGACCGGCCTGATCGAGGACGAGGGCCTGGCCGAGGCGATCCCGATCCCCGACGCCACCCGCGTGGGCAAGCGCGGGCTGCACCTGACGGTCTGGGCGCTCGAGGCCGGGTTCGAGGCGCCGTGGCAGGCGGCCGGCAAGGACGGCCGCATCACCGTGATCTCGGAACAGGACGTGCTGGGCGACCGGCTGATCCGCCAGCCGCGCAAGAAACGCAGGGCCGAGAACTTCCTGACCGAGGCGCAGAGCCTGTCGCCCGGCGACCTGGTGGTGCACGTGGACTTCGGCATCGGCCGCTACCAGGGCATGGAGGTCATCACCGCCGCCGGTGCGGCCCACGAATGCCTGGTGCTGGAATACGCCGAGAGCGCGAAACTCTACCTGCCGGTCGAGAACATCGAGCTGCTGAGCAAGTACGGCCATGAGGAAGGCCTGCTCGACAAGCTGGGCGGCGGCGCGTGGCAGGCGAAAAAGGCGCGGATGAAGGAACGCATCCGCGAGATGGCCGACCGGCTCATCCGCATCGCGGCCGAACGCGCCCTGCGCCGCGCACCGATCATCGACCCGCCTCCGGGCGCCTACGACAGCTTCGCCGCGCGCTTCCCCTACGAGGAGACCGACGACCAGCTGCGCGCCATCGAGGACGTGATGGAGGACCTGCATTCGGGCAACCCGATGGACAGGCTGATCTGCGGCGACGTGGGCTTCGGCAAGACCGAGGTCGCCATGCGCGCGGCCTTCGTCGCGGCCATGTCCGGCGTGCAGGTGGCGATCATCGCGCCCACCACGCTGCTGGCACGCCAGCACTACAAGGACTTCGCCGAACGCTTCCGCGGCTTCCCGCTGAACGTCGCACCCCTGTCGCGCTTCACCGGCGCCAAGCAGGCCGCGGCCACGCGCGACGGCATCGCCAAGGGCAGCGTCGACATCGTCGTCGGCACCCACGCACTGCTGTCCAAGAACGTGCGCTTCAACAATCTCGGCCTGCTGATCGTGGACGAGGAACAGCACTTCGGCGTCTCTCATAAAGAGCGGTTGAAGCAGATGCGCACCGACATCCACGTGCTCACGCTGACCGCCACGCCGATCCCGCGCACGCTGCAACTGTCGCTGACCGGCGTGCGCGACCTTTCCGTCATCGGCACGCCGCCGGTCGACCGCCTCGCGATCCGCACCTACATCTCGGAATTCGACCCCGTGACGGTGCGCGAGGCGCTTCTGCGCGAACGCTACCGCGGCGGACAAAGCTTCTTCGTCGTGCCGCGCATCGCCGACCTGCCCGAGATCGAGGAATTCCTGCGCGACCAGTTGCCCGAACTGACCTATGTCGTCGCCCACGGCCAGATGGCGGCGGGAGAGCTCGACGACCGCATGAACGCCTTCTACGACGGCAAGTACGACGTGCTGCTGGCCACCACGATCGTGGAATCCGGCCTCGACATCCCCACGGCGAACACGATGATCGTGCACCGCGCCGACATGTTCGGGCTTTCGCAGCTCTACCAGATCCGCGGCCGCGTGGGCCGCTCGAAGACCCGCGCCTACGCGTATCTCACCACGAAACCCAAGGCCAAGCTGACCGACACGGCCGTCAAGCGCCTGCGCGTGCTGGGCAGCCTCGACACGCTCGGCGCGGGCTTCAACCTCGCCAGCCAGGACCTCGACATCCGCGGCGCCGGCAACCTGCTGGGCGAGGAACAGTCCGGCCAGATGCGCGAGATGGGCTTCGAGTTGTACCAGTCCATGCTGGAAGAGGCGATCGCCAAGATCCGCTCGGGGCAGATGGAGGGCCTGACCGAGGATGATGGCCAGTGGGCGCCGCAGATCAACCTCGGCGTGCCTGTGCTGATCCCCGAGGACTACGTGCCCGATCTCGACGTGCGGTTGGGCCTCTACCGCCGCCTGTCGTCGCTGACCACCAAGGTCGAGTTGGAAGGTTTCGCCGCCGAGCTGATCGACCGGTTCGGATCTCTGCCGCGCGAGGTGAACACGCTGCTGCTGGTGGTGCGCATCAAGGCGATGTGCAAGCGCGCCGGCATCGCCAAGCTCGACGGCGGGCCGAAGGGCGCGGTGATCCAGTTCCACAACGACAAGTTCGCCAAGCCCGAGGGGCTGGTGAAGTTCATCGAGGACCAGAAGGGGCTGGCGAAGGTCAAGGACAACAAGATCGTCGTCCGCCGCGACTGGACCCGCGACAAGGACAAGATCCAGGGCGCCTTCGCCATCGCCCGCGACCTGGCCGAGGCCGCCGGCACCATCAAGCGGCGCGAAAAGGCCTGAGCGGGGGCAGGGGGCGCTGCCCCCTCTGCTCCTGCGGAGCATTCACCCCCGGGATATTTCTGGACCAAAGAAACCGCCTGTTAACCATGCGTGGTCAAACTTGGCGGGCGGAACAGGCGGGGACGCCGATGACCGTGATCGAAGAAGCAAATGCGCTTCGGCCCGCCGCGGAGCGATCCCGGCGGGCTTTCGCGTCTTGCATCTTTGGTCTTCAAATATCCCGGGGGAGCCGCCGCAGGCGGCGGGGGCAGAGCCCCCGGATGGCGCTTCGTCTCGTCGCCGCGCGGCGTCGAAGGTCGGCCCGAATCCTTACGAAAGATGAATCCGTCTCTGCAAGTCATTGATCTTGCTGAGGCGCAGCCCTGTCCCATCGTGTCCCATCGTGGGACAGGGCAATCTCTCACGCCCGGCGGCGGCGGCGCCCGCCCCCCGCGCGTCCGCCGCGCGCGCCGGCCGGCGCCTCGCCGGGGGCCTTGTTGAACCGGATCCATTCGCCGCCATGCGCGTCGGAATCGAGCAGCAGGTTCGCCGCCCGGATCGCCGCCATCTCGGACCCCGCCCGCGCGGACATCGAGCCCAGACCGAACAGCGTCACGAAGGTCTCGTCGTCGATGTCCTCCGGCAGGATGATCCCGGCGGCCTCGACCTCGGCCTTCTTCTCGGCGATCTTCGTCT
>NZ_JBELMH010000062.1:0-1797 GCF_042096055.1 Citreimonas sp.
GCCGGCAGCACCGCGCCGATGACGATCGTCCAGTAGGACATGCCGAGGATCTCGGCCATGACGAAGGCCGCGGCGCCCATGATCGGCGGTGCGATCTGGCCGCCGGTCGAGGCCACCGCCTCGACCGCCGCGGCGAAGGGCCGGGGATAGCCCAGCCGGATCATCATCGGGATGGTGAAGTTGCCGGTCGTGGCGACGTTGGCCACCGCCGAGCCCGAGATCATGCCGAAGAGGCCGCTGGCGATGGTGGCGATCTTCGCCGCGCCACCCGGCTGGCGGCCGCCGACGCGCATCGCGAAATCCATGAAGGCCTGACCGCCGCCGGTGTGCAGCAGCAGCGCACCGAAGAGGACGAAGGCGGCGATCACGGTCGAGGCGACGCCGGTCAGCATCCCCCAGATGCCCAGATCGCCAAGGAAGATCGTCTCGGTCACGAAAGCGCGGTCAAAGCCGCGATGGCCCAGCGCGCCCGGCAGCAGGTCGCCCAGCAGCGCATAACCGAGGCCGAGCACGACCAGCACCGGGAAGATCAGCCCCACGGTGCGGCGGCCCAGTTCCAGCACCGCGCCAACGAGGCCCAGCGTCAGCGCCATGTCGAGCGTCGTGGCCCAAGGCAAAGAGCCCATGATCGTCTCATAGTTCCAGACGACATAGCCGCAGGCCGTCACCGTCACCGCGGCCAGCGCGAGATCGATGGCAAGCCCCAGCGGACGCCATACGGTTCCGCGCCCCAGCGGGTAGAGCGCGAAACCCAGGCAGGCGACGAGCGCAAGGAAAAGGGCCCGCTGGACCAGCCCCTCGAACGGACCGGTCGCGGCGGTGTAGAAGACGAAGGCGCCGACGAGAACGGCCAGCGCCTTCTGGATGCGCTCGAGGCTCACCGGTTCATTCCTCGGGCTGAAGCTTTTCCGGGATGTCGTAGCCGTTCTCCTCGAACCAGCGCGCCGCCCCCGGGTGAAGCGGGATGGTGCCGTAATCCAGCGTCATCTGCGCCAGGTCGGCGTCCTGGATGCTGGCCATCGCGTTGGCCTGCGCGCTGTCGTCGGCCATGATTGCCGAGACGATCTTGTAGGCGGTCTCGTCCTCCATCGAGGCGGGGGCCGCGACGCCGACGCCGAAGGCCCAGGTCTTGTAGGCCGGGATGCCGTCGGCGGCGCCCTTGGGGATGTCGACGACCGAGATGTCGGGCATCTCGTCGCGCAACGTCTGCACCTGCGCGTCGCTGAGCCCCAGCACCTTGATGTCGGTCGATGTCGCGATGTCCATGGTCGAGCCGTCGAGCTTCAGGCCCGAGCCGGACTTGACGTAGCCCGCCACGCGGTTGTCCTTGATCGCGCTGACGATGTCGGTGGTCGACCCGCGCGAGAAATCGGCGGTGAGGCCGAGGGTCTCGAACACCGCTTCGGTCGTCGCCTCGGTCGAGGAGCCGCGGATGCCGGGGTTGAAGCGGACACCTTCGAGACCTTCGAGCGTGTCGACGCCCGCATCGGCCCGCACCACCGCGTTCTGCGGCGCGTTGGTGTAGACCCAGAGCAGGCGCAGGTCCTGCTGGTTGCCTTCGAACGCGTTGGTGCCAGCGTAGGCGTGCTGAACGGTGTTCGTGGTGACGAGGCCCAGATCCACCTGGTCGCGCCCCATCCGCTTGATGTTGTCGAGCGTGGCGCCGGTTTCGACCACCGAGGCGGACAGCCCCTCGGCATGTTCGCTAATGAGCTGCCCCACGGCGACGAAATAGCCGTAATGGCTGGACGAGGCCGAGGTCGAGCCGACCAGCAATTCCTGATCCTGGGCAAGCGC
>NZ_JBELMH010000062.1:1897-15758 GCF_042096055.1 Citreimonas sp.
GGCTGGACGAGGCCGAGGTCGAGCCGACCAGCAATTCCTGATCCTGGGCAAGCGCGGGCCCGGCGAGCAGTGTCGCGCCGGCAAGGGCGCCGAGAATGGTCTTCATGTTTTCCTCCCATGATTCCGCCCCGCAGGACGCTTGCGGAAGGATGCGGCTGCAAGGCTGTTGCGTGAAGTGCATTGTTGTTAATTATACGTGCATGGATCACAACACTCTGTCCCTGCCCGACGTACGCGCGGCCGCCACGGTGCTGCAGACGCGGTCGTTCCGCACCGCGGCGGGGCTGTTGGGGCAGTCGCCCTCGGCGCTGTCGCGACAGATCTCGGGGCTGGAAGAGCGGTTGGGCGTGCGGCTGTTCGACCGCGATACCCGCAACGTGCGCCCGACCGCCTCGGGCGAGGCCTTCGGACGCATCGCGCAGCGCATGCTCAACGCGGTCGAGGACGGCATGGCCGAGTTCGACGCGCATGTCTCGGCCCGCCAGGGCCGGCTGGTGATCGCGGGATTGCCCTCGGTCACGGCAGGGCTTTTGCCGCGGCTGATCAAGGATTTTTCGGCGGCGCATCCGGGAATCGACCTGAGGATCCTCGACGCGCTTTCGGGCAGCGTGCTCGAGGCGGTGGAAAGCGGCGCGGCGGATCTCGGCTTCGCCGCCGGCACCGTGTCGACCCGCAGCCGTCTGGATTTCCTGCCGCTGATGGACGACGAATTCGTCGCTATCGGGCACCCCGACGGGCCGCTGGCCGACGACCGCACCTATGCCTGGGCCGAGATCGTCGCGATGCCCTTCATCGCCATGGCCGAGGGCACCAGCGTGCGCGAACTGCTCGACGGCGCGTGCCTTCGGATCGGCACGTCGCTGTCGCCGCGGTTCGAGGTCTCGCACCTCGCCACCTCGGGGGCGCTGGTGTCGGCGGGTCTGGGCGTGACTTCGCTGCCCACGCTGACGCTGCCGGTCCTCGACATGGGCCGCCTGATCCAGAGACCGATTTCGGATTTCGGGGCGAAGCGCCGCATCGGCCTGGTCCGGCGGACCGGCAAGACGCTGTCGCCGGCCGCGCAGGCGTTCTTCGACCTGGTCCAGCAGCGCAGGGGCCTGTGACGCGCCGGACGCGTCACAGGATGCGCAGGCGGTTCGCCTAGTTCAGCAGGCCTGCGTGGCGCAGCGCCGCATCGACCTTCTCGCGCGTGGGCGGGGTGATCGGCAGCAGCGGCGCGCGCATTTCCTCGTCGCAAAGACCCAGACGCGACATCGCGTATTTCGCGCCGCACAGGCCCGGCTCGGTGAAGATCGCCTGGTGCAGCGGCATCAGCCGGTCCTGCAGGGTCAGCGCCTTGTGGTAGTCGCCGCCGAGGCAGGCCTCCTGCATCTCGGCGCAGAGCCGCGGCGCCACGTTCGCGGTGACCGAGATGCAGCCCACGCCGCCCTGGGCGTTGAAGCCGTGCGCGGTCGCATCCTCGCCCGAGATCTGCAGGAAGTCCGGGCCGCAGGTGATCCGCTGCATGCAGACACGCGCGAGGTCCGCGGTGGCGTCCTTGACGCCGACGATGCGCGGCAGCTTGGCCAGCTCGCCCATGGTGGCGGGCGACATGTCCACGGCCGAGCGGCCGGGGATGTTGTAGATGATGATCGGCAGCTCGCAGCAATCGTGCAGCATGGTGAAGTGCGCGATCAGACCGGCCTGCGTCGGCTTGTTGTAATAGGGCGTCACCACCAGCGCCGCATCGGCGCCCACGCGCTCGGCGTGCTGCAGGAAGCGGATCGCCTCGACCGTGTTGTTCGAGCCCGCGCCGGCGATCACCGGAATACGTCCCGCCGCGGCCTCGACCACGCATTCGATGACCTGCTCGTGCTCGCTGTGGCTGAGCGTCGGGCTCTCACCGGTGGTGCCCACGGGCACGAGGCCATGGCTGCCTTCCTCGACATGCCAGTCGACCAAGCGTTTGAGCGTGTCGAAATCCACCGCGCCGTCCTTGAACGGCGTGACCAGTGCGGGCATTGATCCCTTCAGCATGACACGCTCCTTCTGATAACCGGGGCGTCACCCAAGCGGTCGTGATTGGACGACCGCGGTGGCCCGGGTAGTGTGTTGCGCGGGTCTATTCCTTTTCGAGATGGAAAATGCAAGCCATGACGCGCATTCTGACGCTTTGCCTGGCGCTCGCGCTGGCGACCACCGCCGCCGCGGCGCAGGACACCGCCGCGGCGGTCGGGCGCGCGCTGGACGCAGTGCGCGCCGGCGACTGGGACGACGCCCGGTTCGTGGCGCGTGGCGCCGGGCCGATCGCCTCCGACATCGTCCTATGGCAGGCGTTGCGCGCCGGCCGCGGCACGCCCGAGGAGATCACCGACTTCCTGACCCGCAATCCCGACTGGCCCGGCCTGCCCTACCTGCGCGAGCGGGCCGAGCCGGTGATGACCGCCGCCGACCCGCAGGTCATCCGCGCGTTCTTCGACGGGCAGACGCCACAGACCGGCGACGGCGCCCTGGCGCTGGCGGGGGCGCACCTGGCCGCGGGCGAGACCGGCCCGGCCGAGGTGCAGGTGGTGCTGGCCTGGCGCACGCTGGCGCTGGATTCGGATGGCCGCGCAGCGTTTCTGTCGCGCTGGGCCGACCTGCTGAAGCCGCATCACGAGGCGCGCCTGGACATGGCGCTGTGGCGCGACTGGACGGCGAACGCCGGCGCGATGCTGCCGCTCGTCGACGATGGCTGGCGCCGGCTGGCCGAAGCGCGGATGGGCCTGCGGGCCGATGCGGCCGGCGTCGACGGGCTGATCGCGCGCGTGCCGGACCGCTTGGCCGACCACCCCGGCCTCGCCCACGAACGCTTCCTGTGGCGCGTGCGCAAGGGACGGACCGAGGATGCCGCCGCCCTGCTGCTGGAACGCTCCACCTCGGCCGCGTCGCTGGGCGAGCCGTGGGCCTGGGCGGACGCGCGCCGCGACCTCGCGCGCGACCTGATGCGCGAGGGTGACGTGGTGCAGGCCTACCGCGTCGCGTCCACGCATTACCTGGTCGAGGGGTCTGATTTCGCCGATCTCGAATGGCTATCGGGCTACCTGGCGCTGCGGTTCCTCGACCGCGCCGACCTGGCCGTGCAGCACTTCGAGGCGTTCCGCGGCGCGGTGGACACTCCGATCTCGCTGGGGCGCGCCGGCTACTGGCTGGGCCGCGCGCACGAGGCGCTGGACAACGCCGACGCCGCCGCCGCGGCCTATGCGCTGGGGGCGCAGTACCAGACGACGTTCTACGGCCTGCTGGCGGCCGAGCGCGGCGGGCTGCCGGTCGACCCGACGCTGGCGGGCACGGAATCCTTCGGCGACTGGAAGGACGCGCCCTGGACCGAAAGCACCGTCTTCAAGGCCGCGATGATGCTGCTGGACGCCGGCGAGGACCGGCTGGGAGAGCGCTTTCTGACGCACCTCGCGGAATCGCTCGACCGGCAGGGGATGGGCCAGATGGGCGCCATGCTCGAGGAGATGCAGCGCCCGCACATCCAGGTGATGCTGGGCAAGCGCGCGGCGCAGTTCGGCATCGAGATCCCCGGCCCCTACTACGCGCTGCACCCGCTCGTGGCGAAGGCCGAATACCCGGTCCCGCGCGAGCTGGTGCTGTCGATCGCGCGCCGAGAATCCGAGTTCGACCCGGTCGTGATCTCGGGCGCCGGCGCGCGCGGGTTCATGCAGCTGATGCCGGGCACGGCGCGGGACGTGTCGGGCTGGCTGGGCATCGAATACGACCGCGACCGGCTGCTGTCGGACCCGGTCTACAACGCGCGGCTGGGGGCGGCGTACCTGGCCAACCTCGCGCGGCGCTTCGACGGGAACATCGTGATGATGTCGGCGGGCTACAACGCGGGGCCGGGTCGGCCGATCCAGTGGATGGAGCGCTTCGGCGATCCGCGCGGCGGCGGCGTCGACGTCATCGACTGGATCGAGTTCATCCCCTTCGACGAGACGCGCAATTACGTCATGCGGGTCGCCGAAAGCCTGCCGGTCTACCGCGCGCGGCTGGGCCTCGACCCGCATCCGGTGCCGTTCTCGCAGGAACTAACCGGCTCCACGCTGCGCCCGGGTTGAGCCAGCGTAACCCGCCGAAACGAAAAAGCCCCGGCGGAACCGGGGCTTTTTGTTGTTCGGCAGGTGCGCCGGCCGTTACTGCGTCACGTCGCCTTCCAGCCCGGCGGGCTGACCCACGACCACGAAGCGCAGCGCCTCGGGCTTGAGCAGGCGGGCCGCGACGCGATTGACGTCCTCGACCGTCAGCGCCTCGACCATCGCGTTGCGGGTCTCGACGTATTCGGGATCGAGCCCGTCCAGCTGCATGCCCACGAGGATATCGGCGATCGGGCCGTTGCCCTCGAACCGCAGCGGGTAGGCGCCGGTCAGGTAGGTCTTGGCGCGGGCCAGTTCGTCCTCGGTCACGCCCTCGGTGGCCATGCGCGCCCACTCGGCGCGGACGACGTCGATCGCCTCGGCGATGCTTTCGTTGCCTGACGCAACCTGCCCCATGTACAGCGCCGCGTGATCCTTCGGCACGAGGAAGGAATAGACGCCGTAGGTCAGGCCGCGCTTCTCGCGCACCTCCTCCATCAAGCGGGAATCGTAGCCGCCCGCGCCGAGGATGGTGTTGAGCACGTAGGCCGCGAAGAAGTCGGGATCGTCGCGGTCGATGCCCTCGTGTCCGAAGATCGCGACCGATTGCGGCGTATCGAACGGAACGACCGTCACGCCCTCGGCGGTCGCGACGTCGGCCTCGGCCGGCAGCGGCGCGCCCTCGGCGGACAGATCGTCCAGCAGTTCGTCCAGCAGTGTGCCCAGTTCCTCGGCCGAGATGTCGCCGGCGGCGGCCACGTGGATGCGGTCGCGCGCGATGGCGCGGTCGAAGGCCTGCACGACGTCGTCGCGGGTCAGGCCGGTCACGCTGTCGATCGTGCCCTGGTAGTCGGTGGCATAGGGATAATCGCCGAACGCGCGCTGGTCGAAGGTGCGCGCGGCAATGGCGTTCGGGTCCGTCGCGTCGGACCGGATCGACGACAGGATCTGCGCCTTCACGCGGTCGATCGCGTCCTGGTCGAAGCGGGGCGAGACCAGCGTGTCGCGCAACAGCGCCACGGATTCGTCCCGCGTCTCGGTCAGGAACTGCGCCGAGACCGAAACCGCGTCGTCGCCCACGTCGTAGCCGAAGCGCGCGGCCAGGTTCTCGGTCGCGGTGGTGAAGGCGCGGGCGTCGCGGTCGCCGGCGCCCTCTTCCAGAAGGCCGGTCATCAGGTTGGTCGCCCCGCGCTTGCCCTCGGCATCCAGCGAGGCGCCGCCACGAAAGCGGATCTCGAGCGCGACGAAGGGGATCGACGGCTCCTCGACCAGCCAGGCCTCGATCCCGCCGGGGCTGGTGACTTCCTGGATCTCGATCTCGGCACGGGCGGTGCCGGCGGCCAGGACCAGCGCGGCGGCCGCGAGTGTCAGAAGCTTCATTGGCTCACCTCCGGAGCGGCGGTTTCGGATTGCATCAGGTAACCGGTCACCGCCTTGTCGCGGTCGAAGACCATGCGCGCGGCGTCGAGGATGTCTTCTTCGGTGACGGCCTGCAGAACGTCGGGCCAGGCCTGCACGTCCTCGACCGTCAGCCCCGAAGTCAGTGCCACGCCGTAGCGCCGCGCGAGGCTGTCGGCGTTGTCGCGGGCGTAGACCTGCTGCGCACGCAGCTGGAACTTGATCCGCTCGAGCTGCTCGGGATCGACGCCCTCGTCGAGGAACTCGGCCACGGCCTCGTCCAGCGCCGCCTCGGCCTCTTCCAGCGTCACGCCCTCGACGGGCACGACGATCAGGCCGAAGTCGGTGTCGTCGTAGGACACGCCGTCGTAGAACGCCGCGGCGTAGACGGCCTTCTGCTCCTCGAATTGCAGCTTGGTGTTCAGCACGGACGTCTGCCCGCCGCCGAGCACCTCGGCCAGCAGGGTCAGCGCTGCGGCCTGTTCCTGCGCGCCGGCGTCACGCTCGGGGGCGAGGTAGGTGCGGATGACATACGGCTGCGCCACGCGCGGATCGTTGAACATCAGGCGCCGCTCGGCGCGGTGCGGCGGCTCGGCCACCCGCTCGCGCGGACCGATCTCGGGGTCGGCGGGAATGGGGCCGTAATGCTCTTCGGCCAACGCGCGAACCTCGTCCGGGGTGACGTCGCCCGCGACGATCAGGATCGCGTTGTTCGGCTCGTAATGGGTGTCGTACCAGGCCTGCGCCTCGTCCATGCCCAGCTGGTCCATCTCGTGACGCCAGCCGATGATCGGCGTGCCGTAAGGGTGGTGGAAGAACTGTGCGGCGCGGCGCTGTTCCTGGAACAGCGCGCCGGGGTCGTTCTCGACCCGCTGGTTGCGCTCCTCGATGATGACGTTGCGCTCGGTCTCGATGTTCTCGGGCGAAAGCACGAGGTTCTTCATGCGGTCGGCCTCGAGCTCCATCATCAGGCCGAGGCGGTCGGCCGCGACGCGCTGGAAGTAGCCGGTGTAGTCGAAACTGGTGAAGGCGTTGTCGCTGCCGCCCTGCTCGCTCACGATGCGGCTGAACTCCTTGGGCGCCAGCGTGTCGGTCCCCTGGAACATCAGGTGTTCGAGGTAATGCGCCACGCCGGATACCCCGCGCGGCTCGTCCGCCGACCCGGCGCGGTACCACAGCATGTGCGTCACCGCCGGCGCGCGGTGATCCTCGATCACCACGACGTCCAGCCCGTTGTCGAGCGTGAAGGTCGTCACCTGGTCCGCCGTGTCCTGTGCCGAAAGCGGCAGCGCGGCGGTTACGAATAGCGCCAAGGCGCCGGCCAGTTTGAACATGTGGTCCCCCCGGATCGTCGGTATCCCTCACTAGCTACGTTATGCTGCGCGAGGTTCAAGCGGCGTGACGAATCCGTGACCGGCTCAGCCCTCGGGCGGGGCGGTGGGGGTGCGGGCGCCCGCGCGGCGGTAGACCTGAAGCCAGCGATACGCGTCCAGCGTCTGCGCGCGGTAGGCGGCGTCGTATTCGTCGCGCGGCACCAGCGAGAAGGTGAACAGCGACTTGCGCTGGCGGAAGGCGAGATCCTCTTGCGCAAGCTGCGCGCGGATGCCGGCGTCGCGGCCGAAGCGGCTGGCGTTCGAGACGAGCCCTGCGTCCTGCGCCGGGATCGCCGTGCCGCGCGCCACGGTGGCGCCGGGGTTGCCGCCCAGCGCCGCGACGGCGTCGGCCTTGGGGTTCAGATCGGTGCGGTTGGCGGCACCCGGCGTCGGCGGCGGCAGGGTCGTCGTCTCGGGCAGCTCCAGCGGCCGGTTCGGGACCACGCCGAATTCCTCGGGCGAGCGGTCGAACGACCGCAGGTCGCGCAGGCCGATATCGCGGTCGCCGCACGCGGCAAGGACGCCGATTGCCAGAAAACCCAAACAAAGACGCGCAGCCCGCATCGTCACCTCCGCCAGTCTGTTGGTCGGTCTATCGCATATGCCCCGCGCCGTCACGAGGGCTTTTCGCCGTCGGATTTCGCCCCAGGGAACAGCACAAGGCCGGCCGCGCCGGCAAAGATCGCGATGTCGGCCACGTTGAACGCGTACGGGTTGTCGATGCCGCAGCACGACATGTTCAGGAAGTCCGCCACCGCGCCATAGAGCAGCCGGTCCACCACGTTGCCCAGCGCCCCGCCGATCAGCAGCCCGGCCGAGGCGGCGCCCCACGGTCCCGGCGGGTCGCGGCGCATCCAGACCAGAACGAACAGCACGATCCCCAGGGCGACCGCGATCAGGATCCAGCGGGTGAAGTCGGCCTGCCCGGACAGCAGGCCGAAGTTGATCCCGTAGTTCCACGCCATGCGCAGGTTCAGGTAGGGCGGCAGCACGTCGATCGCGCCGCGCGCGTCCAGCCGCATCCAGTGCACGATCCAGAACTTCGTCGCCTGGTCCAGCACGAAGACTAGCAGCGACACCAGCGCCACGCGCTTCATCGCGGCGTGGAAGGCGGGGTTCGACGGCACGCTCAATGCCGGAAATGCCGCATGCCGGTGAAGACCATCGCCAGCCCCGCCTCGTCGGCGGCGGCGATGACCTCGTCGTCGCGCATCGACCCGCCGGGCTGGATGACGCAGGTGGCACCCGCCTGCGCGGCCTCCATCAGACCGTCGGGGAAGGGGAAGAACGCGTCGGACGCCACGGCAGAGCCAATGGCGGGGCTTTCGCCCAAGCCCAGCGCGTCGGCCATGCGCTGCGCCTTGGTCGCGGCGATCAGCGCGCTGTCGAGCCGGCTCATCTGGCCCGCGCCCACGCCCACGGTCTGGCCGCCCTTGGCGTAGACGATTGCGTTCGACTTGACGTGCTTGGCGACGCGCCAGGCGAACAGCAGGTCGGCCATCTGCTCGGCCGTGGGCGCCTTCTTGGTCACGACCTTCAGGTCCGCGGCCTCGACATGGCCGGCGTCGCGGTCCTGCACCAGGAACCCGCCGGACACCTGCTTCCACGTGCGGCCGGCGGCGCGCGGATCGGCCATGCCGTCGGTCACCAGCAGGCGCAGGTTCTTCTTGGCCGCGAAGATCTCGCGCGCCTCGTCGTCGGCGCCCGGGGCGATGACGACCTCAGTGAATACCTCGGTGATCGCGCGCGCGGTTTCGCCGTCCAGCGCGCGGTTCAGCGCCACGATCCCCCCGAAGGCCGAGGTCCGGTCGCAGTCGAAGGCGCGCCCGTAGGCCTCGGCGAGCGTCGCACCGGTGGCCACGCCGCAGGGGTTCGCGTGCTTGATGATCGCGCAGGCCGCGCCGTCGCCGGGCGCAAATTCCGAGGCCAGCTCGAACGCGGCGTCGGTGTCATTGATGTTGTTGTAGCTCAGCTCCTTGCCCTGAAGCTGCTTCGCGGTCGCGACGCCCGGACGGTCCGACCCGTCGCGGTAGAACGACGCCGCCTGATGCGGGTTCTCGCCGTAGCGCAGCGTCTGCACCAGCGTCCCGGCGAAGGCGCGGCGGCGGGGCGTCTCTTCGCCGATCGCGTCCGCCATCCAGGTGCTGACGGCGGCGTCGTAGGCGCCTGTGCGGGCATAGGCGATCTGCGCCTGCCGCTTGCGGAACGCCAGCGTCGTCTGGCCGTCATGGGCGTCCAGTTCGGCACTCAGCGCGGCGTAATCCGCGACGTCGACGATCACGTTGACATAGGCGTGGTTCTTGGCCGCCGCGCGGATCATCGCGGGGCCGCCGATGTCGATGTTCTCGATGCAGGTGTCGTAGTCGGCGCCCTTGGCTACGGTCTCCTCGAACGGGTAGAGGTTCACCACCAGCAGGTCGATCGGCCCGATGTCGTGCTGCTCCATCGCCGCCTTGTGGTCGGCATCGTCGCGCAGCGCCAGCAGGCCGCCATGCACCATCGGGTGCAGCGTCTTGACCCGGCCGTCCATCATCTCGGGGAAGCCCGTCACCTCGGCGACGTCACGCACGGCCAGACCGGCCTCGCGCAGCGCGCGGGCCGAGCCGCCGGTCGACAGTATCTCGATCCCGCGGGCCTCGAGCGCGCGGCCGAGGTCGATCAGACCGGTCTTGTCGGAAACGGAAAGCAGCGCGCGGCGGATCGGCTGAAGGTCGGACATCGGGACTCCTCGGGCATGGGTCAAACGTATTCGTCCGCCTCGTCCTGAACCAGGTCGCGCACGGCCAGCGCCGTGTCCTTCGCCTTCTCCAGGGTCCACCGGACGCGCGTCGCATACTCCATCGCGCGGCCGGATAAAACGACCTGTTTCGTCGCCCGCGGCTGAAGGCGTCCGCGTTCCAGATAGACCGACGGCTCGATCTCGATGGCCGAGGCCCCGTCGAAGCGCAGCACCCACAGCTCGCCCGAGCGCAACGCCATAGACGCGGCGGTGTCGTTGAGGTCCAGCGCCACGTCCACGTCCGGGTGCAGGTGGAAATGCACGCGGTAGGGCAGGCCCTGCAGCCCGATCCGGTCCAGCGCGGCGTCGAAGCGCCGCTTGCCCGGCGCGTCCAGCGCCACGAGGTAATCCTCGCCCCGCAGGGTGCGGCCGTCGATCGTCAGCTCCAGCGTGCGCGCGTGCGTCAGGCCGTATTCCGCGACGTAGCCGTCATGCCCGCCCTCGAACTTCTCGGCCCGGTCGGTCCGGCTGAACTGCACGGGCACGGTGCGCGGCCCGTTGTCCAGCCACTCGCCGCCGCCCCGCGGCGCCGGCACCAGCGACGCCGAGGACCGCGCGTTCAGGCACAACGTCGAATGCGACGGACTGGCCCGGCCGGCGCGGCGCCAGCCTTCGCCGAAATCGTCGCCCGCACCGCAATTGACGATCAGCGCGCGCCGGCCCGAGGTCAGCTCGAACGCGAGGGTCGACGCATGCGCCGCGGCCGAGGCGCGTCCTTTCGGCGGCGGGGCTGCGTCGGCGATGACGGTGGTGCGCCCGTGCGCCAGCCGCGCGAAGCCCATCGCCGCCCCCTCGACCCGCTTGCGCCGCACGCCCGCCGCCGCCAGCGCGGCGTCCAGCCGCCCCTCGGCCCCGCGCCCGCCGCCGTGGAACCGCGCGAGCCCGCCATCGGCGTGGCGCAGCGCGCGCAAAGTGGGCGCCACGCGGGCTATCGCATCGGCCAGCGCCGGATCGGCCGGCTGGCCCGCCTGCTCGAACGCCAACTGCGCCCACGTCAGCAGGGTGAAAACCTCGAGCAGGTCGTCGGGGTTGCGGCTGGGGATGCCGCCGATCTTGTCGATCTGGCGGGCGCATTCGGCCATCAGCCCGCGGCGCGCCGACTCGACGTAGCGCTCGAGCCCCTCGAGCGACAACGCGGCGTAGAGCTGCCCGGTCAGCGCCTCGAACCGCGGCAGGCCGGGCGCCGCGGCGCCCGCGCGCGCGGCCAGGAACCGGGTCTGCGCCGCCATTGCCTGATGGTAGCGGCGGGCGCGCTCGGCATCCGTGCCGCGCAGCAACAGCAGGCCGTGATGCACCCAGCGGATCATGCGCCTTCCGGTCAGCTCGGGCGTCCAGCCCGGCCCGGCGCCGCGCCCGTAGCGGTCGATCCAGTCCCAGACCCACGCCTGCGCCAGCGTGCGCGCCTGCACGTCGCCCACCGCTGCCAGATCGTCGAGCCAGGTGAACCCGTGCAGCGCGTCGCGGAACGCGGCGTCGGGCATGTCGACATCCCAGATGCTGCGATCCGGCGCCTCGACCAAGTGCCCGGCGAAGAGCAGATTGCCGGCGATCAGCTGACGGCCGCGGGCGTGAAAGCCGATGGTGCGCGGTTCGGGCTGGACGGTGAAGCCGCGCGACGGCTTGGCCCGCGCGGCAAGACGCGCGTGCAGCCGGTCAAGCCATCGCGCCTGGGTCGCGCGCCAGTCGTTCAGTCGGGCCATCGGTGCTCTGTCGCCTCGGGCGCCCGTTGCCCGGGCGGCATCTGGGCGACACGATAGCCAGCTTCGCGGCTTCTGTCATCGCCCGCGTGACCGCGGACGCGTCACCGTTGCACGTCTGCCTTGCGCAAAACGGCCATGTAGAAGCCGTCCATCCCGCCGCGATCGGGCCAGAAGTCGGGCCGCAGCCGCAGCCCGCCCTCGGCCGAGCGCCATCCTTCCTCCAGCCCCGGCACCTCGGGCGGCAGCACCTGCAGGGCCGGATGGCGCGCCAGCGCCTCCTCGACCTGGCACTCGCCCTCATCGGGCAGCAGAGAACACGTCGCGAAGACCAGCTTTCCGCCCGGCGCCAGCAGGTCCAAAGCGTGATCCAGCAGCGCCGCCTGAAGGTCGATCAGCTCGCCGATCCGCTCGCCCAGGTGCACGTGGGGCAGGTCGGGGTGGCGCCGGATTGTGCCGGTGGCCGAACAGGGCGCATCGAGCAGGATCGCGTCGTAGCGGCCGGCGTGCTCCAACGCGTCGCCGGCCACCAGCGTCGCGCGCAGCCCGGTGCGGGCGAGGTTCTGCTCGACCCGGCCCAGCCGGGCCTGCGACAGGTCGACCGCCGTGACCTGCGCGCCCGCCGCCGCCAGCTGCAGCGTCTTGCCGCCGGGTGCGGCGCACATGTCGAGCACGCGCAGCCCGGCCACGTCCCCCAGCAGCCGCGCGGGCAGCGCCGCGGCGGCGTCCTGCACCCAGAACGCGCCGTCGTCGTAGCCGGGCAGCGCCGTCACCTGCATGCCCGCGCCGATCCGCACCGAGCCGGTCGGCAACAGCGTGCCGCCCACGGCACCCGCCAGCACAGCGGCATCACCCTTGGCCGTCAGGTCCAGCGGTGCGCCCTCGGCATGCGCGGCCTCCATCGCGCCGACCGCCTCGGTGCCCCAGGCCTCGACCAGCGGCGCGCGGAGCCATTTCGGCAGGCGCGTGGACCGCAGACGCGGCCACAGCGCGGGCCCCTCGTCCGCCACCTTGCGCAGCACCGCGTTGACCAGCCCCTTGGTGCCGGCGGTGCGCTTGCCCGCGGCGGCGAGCGTGACGCAGGCGTCGACCACGCCGTGCGCCGCGCCGCCCTCGCACAGTTCCGTCGCGCCCAGACGCAGGATGTTGTGCACGCGCGCGGCGGGTTTCTTGCGCAGGTGCGGCTTCAGCACCCGGTCGGCGCGATCGAGCGACCGCAGCACCGACAGCGCCAGCCGCTGCGCGGCCGCGCGGTCGGCAGGGGCCAGAGGGTCGAGCACGCCGGCAAGCTCGGTCAGCGGCTGCTGGCGGGCCAGCACGCCGTCGAGCAGGTCGACGGCGGCACGGCGGGCGGAATCGACGGGTTGGGGCATGGGATCCTGTCGGCAAGGGCGGCGCGAAACCCTTGTTCCGCATGGCCCGCGGCGTATATCAACTGCGACCGATCAGGGAAAGACAGGGATACGCCCGATGACCGACACGCCGAATAAGGACCTGCCCCCCGCAGCCCAGCGCGCGCTGGCCGAGGCAGCCGAGCGCCGCGCCAAGGCCGAGGCGGACGCGCGGGCGAACCCGCGCCCGGTCGAACTGGGCGGTCGCGACGGCCCCGAGCCCGTGCGCTACGGCGATTGGGAAAAGAAGGGCATCGCGATCGACTTCTAGGTCTGCCGCCTGTGAACGCGCCGCCTACCGGAGCGTGAATTCGGCTGCCTCGCCCCGGCCCTGCTCGGCGACGAAGCGGATCGTGTCGCCGCGCGCCTGCACCGCTTGGCAATCGTAGCCCAGCGGGTCGCCGCCCCAGGTCAGGTCGCGGCAGAAGTACCCTTCGCGCCAGGTCCAGGCGCCGGTGACGTCCCAGACCGCCCCGCGCCCCGAGATCGCGCCGTCCGGCGAGACGCGCAGCGACACCATCGGGCGCGACAACGTGCGCCCGGCAACGAGGTCCACGAAGGTCGCGCGGTCCTGAACGGTCGCGAATTCCGCGGCGGCGGGCAGCGCCGCCAGCATCAGACTTCCACAGATTGCACCCAGACGCAGCATGTCCGGCCTCCTCTCCGTCGATGAATGACAGGGAGTTAGGCCGGATGCCGCCGGGTCAAGAGCGCGGCGCCCGCCGCTCACGCGCGCGTGGGGCGGTTCAGACGGACTTCAGCCCCAGAACGTCCAGCATGTCGTACCCGCCCGGGGCCTTGTCCTGCCCCCAGAGCACGGCACGCACCGCGCCGCGCGCGAACAGCGCCCGGTCCGACGCGATGTGGCGCACGGCGATGCGCTCGCCGGCGGTGGCGAAGATCACCTCGTGCTCGCCCACGATGTCGCCGCCGCGGATCGCGTGAAAACCGATGTCGCCCTGCCGGCGCGGGCCAGTCATGCCGTCGCGGCCGCGGTCGGACACGTCGGCCAGCGCGACGCCCCGCCCCTCGGCGGCGGCCTCGCCCAGCATCAGCGCGGTGCCCGAGGGTGCGTCGGCCTTGCGGTTGTGGTGGCTCTCGACGATCTCGATGTCCCATTCGTCGC
>NZ_JBELMH010000062.1:15858-21120 GCF_042096055.1 Citreimonas sp.
GCGTCGGCCTTGCGGTTGTGGTGGCTCTCGACGATCTCGATGTCCCATTCGTCGCCCAGCGCCTGCGCGATCTGGCGGGTGACCTGCGTCAGCAGGTTGACGCCCAGGCTCATGTTGCCGGCGCGTACGACGACGGCGCGGCGCCCGGCTTCGGCGATCGCCTTCAGGTCGTCGTCCGACAGGCCGGTTGTGCCGATCACGTGCACGATGCCCGCTTGCGCGGCCTGCCCGGCGAAGGCGACGGTCGCTGCGGGCGCGGTGAAGTCGATGACCGCCTGCGCGCGGCCGAAGGCCTCGTCCGCATCATCGGTGACCGTGATGCCGCTTTCAGCACCGCCCAGCGCGGTGCCCAGATCGCGGCCGATCCAGTCGTGGCCGGGGCGTTCCAGCGCGCCGACAAGGGCCAGCCGTCCGTCCTGCTCGATCTCGTGCACCAGCATCCGGCCCATGCGGCCCGATACGCCCGTCACCACGACGCCCGGTCTGTCGGTCATGCCCGTCTCCTCGCTTCGCCTGCCGCCTGATAGCCTGCGCCGGCCTGCTTGGCAAAGCCTGCCCGCGCGCATAAGTCTGCCTCATGGCACGCAACCGATTCCAAGAGGGCGACGGCCCCAGCCAGCGCCAGCGCAAGGTCGCCGAGGTGATCCGCCGCCGGCTGTCCGACGTGCTGATGCGCGGCGACATCCACGATCCCGACCTCAACCGCCTGTCGATCACGGTGGGCGAAGTGCGCGTCTCGCCCGACCTGAAGGTCGCGACCGCCTATGTCGTGCCGCTGGGCGGCAAGGGCGCGGACGAGATGCTGGAGCGCCTCGCGCAGAACAAGAGCGAGCTGCGGCGCGCCGTGGCCAAGGGGCTCGAGCTGAAGTTCGCGCCCGAGCTGCGGTTCCGCCTGGACGAGACCTTCGATCACCTCGACGAGGCGCGCCGCCTGTTCGCGCAGGACGCGGTGCGCCGCGATGTGGATGACCAGTAGACCGGCCCTTTTGCGCGGGCGCCACCTGCCGGCGCTGCTGCTCGGGCTGGTGCTGCTCGGCCTCGCAGCGCTGGCCGCACCTGCTGGCGCGGTCGAATGCGCACGACAGGAACACGACGGCAACGCCTACGCGGTCTGCACCGTCGACCCCGCGGCCGAAAACCTGCGCCTGTTCCTCAACGACGCCGACGGCGACCCGATCGGCCATTTCTCGACGCTCGACGCGGCGCTGAGGGCCCAGAACCGCGAGTTGGTCTTCGCGATGAATGCCGGCATGTACCATGCCGACCGCGATCCGGTGGGCCATTACGTCGAGAACGGGACCGAGCTCATGCGCGTGATCCCGACGCCCGGGCCGGGCAATTTCGGCCTGCTGCCGAACGGCATCCTGTGCATCGACGGCGACTCGGCCCGCGTGTTCGAGACGCGCGACTACCTCGAGCGTCGCCCCGGCTGCCGTTTCGCAACGCAATCGGGGCCGATGCTGGTGATCGACGGCAAGCTGCATCCGCGCTTCCTGCCCGACAGCACGTCGCGTTACATCCGCAACGGCGTCGGCACCACCGCCGGGGGCGACCGCGCGGTCTTCGTGATGTCCGAGAACCCCGTCACGTTCCACGAATTCGCGCGCTTCTTCCGCGACGCGCTGGAGCTGCCGCAGGCGCTGTTCCTCGACGGTAACGTGTCGCGCCTCTACGCTCCGCAGCTGGGGCGCAACGACATCGGCCGCCGGATGGGCCCGATCGTCGCGGTGACGGCGCCCGCAAGCTGACTCCCCGTGCGCGGCCGGTCCCGGCCGCCCTTGCACCTCTGTGCGCCGCGGCCTACCTGTCCTGCATCCCCGCAAACCCGGAGGCCCCATGTCCCAGACGCCGGAAACGCTTGCCCATGCCCTGCTGGACGCGGCCCGCAAGGCCGGCGCCGACGCGGCCGACGCCATCGCCATCGCCGGCACCTCGTTGTCGATCGACGTGCGCGGCGGCGCGCTGGAAGAGGCGCAGCGCTCCGAGGGCTCGGACCTGGGGCTGCGCGTCTTCGTCGGCCGGCGCAGCGCGATCGTCTCGGCCTCGGACACGCGCGAGGAGACCCTGCGCACCATGGCCGAACGCGCTGTGACCATGGCCCGCGAGGCGCCCGAGGACCCCTATGCCGGCCTTGCCGACCCCGACCAGCTGGGCATCGGCGCCGCCCCCGCGACGCTGGAACTGTCCGACCCCGCGCCCGAACCCGACCCGGCCACCCTGCAGGAGGACGCCCGCCGCGCCGAGGCCGCCGCGCTGGCCCATGACGGCATCCGCCAGATCGACAACGCCTCGGCCGGCTACGGCGCGCAGAGCGTGCATCTTGCCGCGACCAACGGCTTTTCCGGCGGCTACCGGCGCACGTCGCGCAGCCTGTCCTGCGTCGCGATCACCGGCGAAGGCCTGGGGATGGAGCGCGACCACGACGGCGACAACCGCATCTTCCAGTCCGACCTGCGCAGCCCCGAGGATATCGGCGACAGCGCCGCCCGCCGCGCGCTGGAGCGGGTGAAGCCGCGCCGCCCCAAGACCGGCGCCTACCCCGTGCTCTACGACGAGCGCGTGTCCTCCTCGCTGATCGGGCACCTTGTGTCGGCGATCAACGGCGCCACCATCGCGCGTGGCGCGTCCTGGTTGCGCGATGCGCTGGGCGAGGCGGTGCTGCCCGACGCGCTGAGCCTGATCGAGGACCCGCATCGCGCCCGCGTCATGGGCTCGCGCCCCTTCGACGCCGAGGGGCTGGCGACGCGCCGCCGCGCCATCATCGACAAGGGCGTGCTGACCGGCTGGACGCTCGACCTCGGCAACGCCCGCAAGCTGGGGATGGAGAGCACCGCGAACGCCGCGCGCTCGGTCTCGGGCGGGGTGTCGCCGTCGAACTGGAACCTTGAACTGACCCAGGGCGCGCAGTCCCGCGACGACCTGATCGCCGAGATGGGCACCGGGCTGATCGTCACCTCGATGATCGGCTCGACCATCAACCCCAACACCGGCGACTATTCCCGCGGCGCCGCCGGCCTCTGGGTCGAGAACGGACAGATCGCCTACCCGGTCTCGGGCGTCACCGTCGCCGGCAACCTGCGTGAGATGCTGCGCACGATCCAGCCCGCCAACGACGCGCGCCCGTGGCTGTCGCGCGTGGTGCCGTCGCTGCTGGTCGAGGGGCTGACCCTTGCCGGAGAATGACCTCTCCCTGCTGATCGAGGCCGCGCAACGCGCCGCCGAGATCGCCACGCGCTTCATCGGCGGCGATCTCGGAATCGAGCGCAAGGCCGCCGACAACACACCGGTGACACGCGCCGACCTCGCCGTCGACCGGATGCTGCGCGAAAGCCTGAGCGATGCGCGCCCGGGGTACGGCTGGCTGTCCGAGGAGACGCCAGACGACCACGACCGGCTGGACCGCGACGCGACCTTCATCGTCGATCCGATCGACGGCACCCGCGCCTTCATCGAAGGCCAGAAGACCTGGGCGCATTCGCTGGCCATCGCCCGCGACGGCGCACCCGTCGCGGCCGTTGTCTACCTGCCGATGCTCGACCTGCTCTACACCGCCGCCGCCGGCGCGGGCGCGCATCTCAACGGCGCTCCGATCGCCGTCAGCGGCACGCAGACGCTCGACGCGGCCGAGGTGCTGGCCACCAAGCCCACGCTCGACGCGCATCACTGGCCGCGCGGCGTGCCGCCGGTGCGGCGCGCGCACCGCCCGTCGCTGGCCTACCGTCTGGGCCTGGTGGCCGAGGGGCGCTTCGACGCGATGCTGACACTGCGCCCGGCATGGGAATGGGACATCGCCGCTGGCAGCCTGATCCTGTCCGAGGCCGGCGCCACCGTCACCGACCGCCGCGGCGGCTCGCTGCGCTTCAACCGCCCGCATCCGCAGACCGACGGCGTGCTGGGCGCCAATCCCGGCCTGCACGCCGCCCTGCTCGACCGCCTGACCTGATCTTCCCCCGCGCCGCTTCTTTGGTCGGCAAATATCCCGGGGGAGCCGCGAAGCGGCGGGGGCAGAGCCCCCGGCGACATCCGCGCGGTGGACGCCCCGCCCGCCAAGCCTTACCCTGACGCCGCAACCCGACACAGGCCGCCCATGTCCCAAAGCCCGCAATACCAGGTGCTCGCCCGCAAGTACCGCCCCGAGACCTTCGCCGACCTCGTCGGGCAGGACGCGATGGTGCGCACACTGAAGAACGCGTTCGAGGCCGACCGCATCGCGCAGGCCTTCATCATGACCGGCATCCGCGGCACCGGTAAGACGACGACCGCGCGGATCATCGCCAAGGGCATGAACTGCATCGGCCCGGACGGGACCGGCGGGCCGACGACCGATCCCTGCGGCCAGTGCGAACATTGCGTCGCGATCATGGAGGGCCGGCACGTCGACGTGCTCGAGATGGACGCGGCCAGCCACACCGGCGTCGGCGACATCCGCGAGATCATCGATTCGGTGCACTACCGCGCCGCCAGCGCGCGCTACAAGATCTACATCATCGACGAGGTCCACATGCTGTCCAAGAGCGCGTTCAACGCGCTTTTGAAGACGCTCGAGGAACCGCCCGCGCATGTGAAGTTCATCTTCGCCACGACCGAGATCCGCCAGGTGCCCGTCACGGTGCTGAGCCGCTGCCAGCGCTTCGACCTGCGCCGGATCGAGCCCGAGGTGATGATCGCCCTGCTGCGCCGCATCGCCACCGCCGAGGGCGCGCAGATCGCCGACGACGCGCTGGCACTGATCACCCGCGCCGCCGAAGGCTCGGCCCGCGACGCGACCTCGCTTCTGGACCAGGCGATCAGCCACGGCGCGGGCGAGACGACCGCCGACCAGGTGCGCGCGATGCTGGGCCTCGCCGACCGCGGCCGCGTCATGGACCTGTTCGAGCGTGTGATGCGCGGCGACGCGGCCGGCGCGCTGACGGAGTTGTCGGCGCAATACGCCGACGGCGCCGACCCGCTGGCGGTGCTGCGCGACCTGGCCGAGCTCACGCACTGGGTCTCGGTCGTCAAGATCACGCCCGATGCGGCCGAGGATCCGACCATCGCGCCGGACGAACGCAGCCGGGGCCTCGCCTTCGCCGACGGGCTGGGCATGCGCGCGCTGGCGCGGGCCTGGCAGATGCTGCTGAAGGCGATCGAGGAAGTCTCGCGCGCGCCGTCGGCGATGATGGCCGCCGAGATGGCGGTGATCCGCCTGACCCACGTGGCCGACCTGCCCTCGCCCGAGGAGCTGATCCGCAAGCTCGGCGACACGCCGCCCCCTCCTCCGCC
>NZ_JBELMH010000063.1:0-20697 GCF_042096055.1 Citreimonas sp.
GTTTTCCGAGCCGTGAACCACGCAGCGCAGCGACAATCAATGCATCCTGAGCCTAAAGTTCTGGATCCAAATGCTGCGAGAAAATGAGACCCGGTTAGAAGTGACTTATAGATCTCGTCCGATATCTGCCGAAGTGTTGCATCAGGTAAGTCATCAAGCCATGTCGGAGATGTACGGTAGGTGGCTGGTGGATAAATTTCTTCATCCCAAATAGCTTCTTGATAAGGTCTGCCGCTTTTAGCATCTTCGAGAGTATCCACGTTCTCTGAGAAATGCGTCTTTTTCACGAAAGCCACATTTTCGCAACCGCAGCATTCAACGACCCAATAGCGAGAGGAAAGGGAGGTGCCCAACCGCTCGTCGCGATCTTCAAGAGAGTGTTCCGTCCTTACAAAGTGGTTAGTACGGCCTTTGCAGCGATTGCAGAAAACTTTCTCCGTATGCTTTTCTGTGGCATCATTCACGAAATCGCTCCCAAGTTCTAATTAGCTAAATGCTATCCCTCCGGACCTTCTGCCGTCCTTTTACCGCGCAAACTTCTTGAACTTCACCCGCTTCGGCTCGACCGCATCCGGCCCCAGCCGGCGCTTCTTGTCTTCCTCGTAGTCCGAGAATCCGCCCTCGAACCATTCCACGTGGGCCTCGCCCTCGAAGGCGAGGATGTGCGTGCAGATGCGGTCGAGGAAGAAGCGGTCGTGCGAGATGACGACGGCGCAGCCGGCGAAGTCGACGAGGGCGTCCTCCAAAGCGCGGAGGGTTTCCACGTCGAGGTCGTTGGTCGGTTCGTCGAGCAGGATCACGTTGCCGCCGGATTTCAGCAGGCGGGCCATGTGGACGCGGTTGCGCTCGCCCCCCGACAGCAGGCCCACCTTCTTCTGCTGGTCGCCGCCCTTGAAGTTGAAGGCCGAGCAATAGGCGCGGCTGTTCATCTCGGCATCGCCGAGCTTGATGATCTCGGCGCCGCCGGTGATCGCCTCCCAGACGTTGGCGTCGGGGTTCAGATCGTCGCGCGACTGGTCGACGTAGGACAGGTCGACCGTGTCGCCGTACTCGATCGTGCCGGCGTCGGGATTCTCCTTGCCGGTCAGCATCTTGAACAGCGTCGACTTGCCGGCGCCGTTGGGGCCGATCACGCCGACGATGCCGCCGGGGGGCAGGCTGAAGGACAGGTCCTCGATCAGCTGCTTGTCGCCCATGTGCTTGGCGAGGTTCTCGACCTCGATCACCTTGTTGCCGAGGCGCTGGCCGTTGGGGATGATGATCTGCGCGCGGGCGAGCTTCTCGCGCTCGGTCTGGTTGGCGAGCTCGTTGTAGTTCTGGATCCGGGCCTTGGATTTGGCCTGACGGGCCTTGGCGCCCTGGCGCATCCATTCAAGTTCGCGTTCCAGCGTCTTCTGCTTGGCCTTGTCCTCGCGCGCTTCCTGTTCGAGGCGCTTGGCCTTCTGTTCCAGCCAGGCGGAATAGTTGCCCTCGTAGGGGATGCCGCGGCCACGGTCGAGTTCGAGGATCCAGCCGGTGATGTCGTCGAGGAAGTACCGGTCGTGGGTGATGATCAGGATCGTGCCCTTGTACTCGATCAGGTGGTTCTGCAGCCAGGCGATGGTCTCGGCGTCGAGGTGGTTGGTCGGTTCGTCCAGCAGCAGCATGTCGGGCGCGTCGAGCAGCAGCTTGCACAGCGCGACGCGGCGGATCTCGCCGCCCGACAGGGTGGTGACGTCGGCGTCGTCGGGCGGGCAGCGCAGCGCCTCCATCGCGACGTCGATCTGGCTGTCGAGGTCCCACAGGTTCTGCGAATCGATCTCGTCCTGGAGCTGCGCCATCTCGTCGGCGGTCTCGTCGGAATAGTTCATGGCGAGCTCGTTGAAGCGGTCGAGCTTGGCCTTCTTGGCGGCCACGCCCTCCATCACGTTCTCGCGCACGGTCTTGGAGGCGTCGAGCTGCGGCTCCTGGCTGAGGTAGCCGATGCGCGCGCCTTCCGCCGCCCAGGCCTCGCCCTGGAAGTCCTTGTCGATGCCGGCCATGATCCGCATCAGCGAGGATTTACCGGCGCCGTTGACGCCGACGACGCCGATCTTGACGCCGGGGAGGAAGTTCAGGCGGACGTCCTCGAACACCTTCTTGCCACCGGGGTAGGTCTTGGAGACGCCATCCATGTGGTAGACGAACTTGTACGATGCCATGCCTTCGGACTCCTGCGTGTCGGGGTTGCGGCGACTGATACCGAAGGGGCGGGCGCGGGGCAATCACCTTGCGGTGGCGCCGGGGCGCGGGGTATCGGGGCGGTGGGGGGACGCGATGGACGAGCCGATGAGGGAATTGCGCGCGGGGATGCGCGTGGGTCTGCTGGGCGGGTCGTTCGATCCGGCCCATGCGGGGCACGTGCATATCGCGCGCGAGGCGCTGAAGCGGTTCGGGCTGGACCGGGTGGTGCTGCTGGCGAGCCCGGGCAACCCGCTGAAGGAGAACCCGCCGGCGCCGCTGGAGGTGCGGCTGGCGCAGGCGCGCGCGCTGGCGGATCACCCGGCGATCCTAATCAGCGGGATCGAGGCGCGGCTGGGCACGCGGCTGACGGCGGACACGCTGACGCGGCTGGTGGCGCTGCATCCGGGCGTGCGGTTCGTGTGGCTGATGGGGGCGGACAACCTGGCGCAGCTGCACCGCTGGGGGCGCTGGCGGACGATCCTGCGGACGATGCCGGTGGGCGTGCTGGCGCGGCCGGGGCACGGTCTGGTGGCCGGCCGGGCGCCCGCGGCACGGATCTTCCGCGGCGCGCGGCTGCCGGTGCGCGAGGCGCGGTTGCTGCCGCTGCAGGCGCCGCCGGCGTGGTGCTACGTGCCGGTGCCGATGGTGCGCCTCTCGTCGTCCGAGATCCGCGCAGCACGGAACGGCGGCTAGCGCCGCGTCACTTTACCGAGACCCTGTTGTCGAACCTCCGCCGGTGGGATTAGATCGCGGGCATGACACGCCACATCTCTCGCCGGGCCTTCGTCGCCGCGCTGGCCTCGGCCCCGTTCGCGGCGCGGGCCGCCGCCCCCTCGGATTCCGTGCGCCCGGTGCCGCGCCCCGGATCGGTCCCGCCCCCGCCGCCGCCCAGCGTCGACGCGCTGATCGAACGCGCGGGCCTGACCGGGCAGGTCAGCTGCGCCGTGGCCGACGCCGAAAGCGGCCGGCTGCTCGAGGCGTACAACGGCGCGCTGGCGCTGGCGCCGGCAAGCGTGGCCAAGGCGATGACGGCGGCCTACGCGCTGGAACATCTCGGCCCGGATCACCGCTTCGTCACGCGCGTCGTCGCCACCGGGCCGGTGCGCGACGGCGTCGTCGACGGCGACCTGGTGCTGGCCGGCGGCGGCGATCCGACGCTGGACACCGATGCGCTGGGCGCGCTGGCCAAGACCCTGGCCGGGCAGGGGATCACGGGCGTGTCGGGGCGCTTCCTGGTCTGGGGCGGCGCGCTGCCGACGGAACGCGCGATCGACCCGGTTCAGCCGGAACACCTGGCCTACAATCCGTCGGTGTCGGGGCTGAACCTGAACTACAACCGCGTGCATTTCGAATGGAAGCGCGCCGGCGGTGGCTACGATCTGAGCCTCGGCGCGCATTCGGCCAATTACCGCCCCGCGGTCCAGGTGGCGACGATCAGCGCCGCGGACCGCGCGGGGCCGGTCTACACCTACTCGGACGCGCAGGGCCGCGACGAATGGACCGTCGCGCGCGGCGCGCTTGGCGACGGCGGCAGCCGCTGGCTGCCGGTGCGGCGCCCCGACATCTATGCCGGCGAGGCTTTCCAGGCCGTCGCCAAGGATGCGGGCCTGACGCTGCCCGCACCCGAACCGGTCGCCGAGGCGCCCGCCGGCGTGCTGCTGGCCGCGCATGACAGCGCGCCGCTGCGTTCGATCCTGGACGACATGCTGGAATGGTCCACCAACCTCACGGCCGAGCTGGTGGGCATGGCGGCGACCAAGGAGATGACCGGCCACGCGCCGGAAAGCCTGCGCGCCTCGGCGCAGGCGATGAACGTCTGGGCGCGCGACCGCTTCGGGCTGCGCACGATCGCGATGGTCGACCATTCGGGGCTGGGCGACGACAGCCGGATCTCGGCCAGCGACATGATGACCGCGCTGCAGGCGCTGCACGCCGACGCGGTCGTCCAGCCGCTGCTGAAGGAATTCACCCTGCGCGACGAGGCCGGCCGCCCGATGCCCAGCCACCCGATCGTGGTCAAGGCCAAGACCGGCACGCTCAACTTCGTCAGCGGGCTGGCGGGCTACGCCGCGCCGAAGGACGGCAGGGAGCTTGTCTTCGCGATCTTCGTGGCCGATCTCGACCACCGCGCCACGCTCAGCCGCGAGGAACTGGAACGTCCCGACGGCGGCCGCGCCTGGAACCGGCGCGCCAAGTGGCTGCAGCAGGCGCTGATCGAACGCTGGAGCGCGCTCTACGCGTAAGGTGCGCCGCACGCTCCGCGCTTCTTTGGTCCTGAAATATCCCGGGGGAGTCGCGGCGCAGCCGCGGCGGGGGCAGAGCCCCCGGACCCCCCTTCGGCCGCGCGCCTCAGCCGTGCATGTGCCGGGCGCGCGCCCCACGCTCGATCGCCGCGGCGTGCAGCCGGTCGAGGTCGAGCTCGTACCGGATTTCCTCGAGCAGGCGCAGCTCGGCATCGGCCAGCGTGCCGTCGGCGGCGGCCACGTCGCAAGCCAGCGCGTAGGCGGTCTCGAACAGGCGCTGGGGCAGGTCGCGGCGCAGGATGTCGAAGAGCTCGTCCAGCCCGTCCTCGCGCGCGAGAAGCTGCATGACCAGGGTCGAGACCGCGCGCACCCGGTCGGGGTCGTACGCGCCGAAGATCGGCAGCGTGCGCACGGCGGTGTCGATCTTGAGCAGTTCGGTCGTGCGCATGGTCTCGTCCGAGGCCGAGGCGACGATCATCAGCGCCACGAGGCAATCCTGCGGGCTGAGCGGGTCTTCGAGGTCCAACATGGCGATCCCTTGCTTGCCTGCCGTCCGGCAGGGCCGGTCCGTTACCCGCTGTTTATTGACGCGGAACCTGCGCGGCAATAGGAAGCGCGCCTGAGCCCGACCCCGGGATCCCGAAACAGGAGTGACAGGAATGTCCGAACTGCGCGACGCAGGCATGAATGCCAAGGCATGGCCCTTCGAAGAAGCGCGCCGGATCCTGAAACGCTATGAAAAGGCGCCGCCCGAGAAGGGCTACGTGCTGTTCGAGACCGGCTACGGCCCGTCGGGGCTGCCGCATATCGGCACCTTCGGCGAGGTGGCGCGCACGACGATGATCCGCCGCGCCTTCGAGACGATCAGCGACATCCCGACGCGGCTGATCTGCTTCTCGGACGATCTGGACGGGATGCGCAAGGTGCCCGAGAACGTGCCCGACCCGGACATGCTGCGCACGCACTTGCAGAAGCCGCTGACCAGCGTGCCGGACCCGTTCGGCACGCATGACAGCTTTGGCCACCACAACAACGCCATGCTGCGGCGCTTCCTCGACACGTTCGGGTTCGAGTACGAGTTCATCAGCGCGACCGAGTTCTACCGCACCGGCCAGTTCGACGAGATCCTGCTGCGCGCGGCCGAACGCTACGACGCGCTGATGGAGATCATGCTGAAGTCGTTGCGCGACGAGCGGCGCCAGACCTATTCGATCTTCCTGCCGATCCACCCCGAGACCGGCCGCGTGCTGTACGTCCCGATGAAGCACGTGGATGCGAAGAAGGGCGAGATCACCTTCGACGACGAGGACGGCCGCGAATGGACGCTGCCCGTGACCGGCGGCAACGTGAAGCTGCAGTGGAAGCCCGATTTCGGCGCGCGCTGGGCGGCGCTCGGCGTCGATTTCGAGATGTACGGCAAGGACCACAGCACCAACACGCCGATCTACGACGGCATCTGCAAGGCGCTGGGCGTGCGCCCGCCCGAGCATTTCACCTACGAGCTGTTCCTCGACGAGAACGGCGAGAAGATCAGCAAGTCCAAGGGCAACGGCCTGACCATCGACGAGTGGCTGACCTACGCCTCGACGGAATCGCTGGGCTACTACATGTTCCTCAAACCGCGCACCGCCAAGCGCCTCAGCTGGGACGTGATCCCCAAGGCGGTGGACGAGTACCACCAGCAGTTGCGCGCCTATGCGGGCCAGGACATGGCCGCGCGGGTGAACAACCCGGTCTGGCACATCCATAGCGGCAACCCGCCCGAAAGCCGCATGGTGGTGCCGTTCTCGATGCTGCTGAACCTCGCCTCGGCGGCCGGTGCCGAGGACAAGGACGCGCTGTGGGGCTTCATCCGCCGCTACGCGCCCGACGCCTCGCCCGAGACGCATCCCGACCTCGACCAGGCGGCGGGCTTCGCGGTGAAGTACTACGAGGACTTCGTGAAGCCGTCGAAGGTCTACCGCGCCCCGACCGAGGCCGAGCGCGCGGCGCTGTCGGACCTGGCCGCGCGGCTGCGCACCCATGACGGCCCGCAGGACGACGAGACGCTGCAGACGCTGGTCTTCGCGGTGGGCAAGGAGCACGGTTACGAGCCGCTGCGCGACTGGTTCAAGACGCTCTACGAGGTGCTTCTGGGCCAGAGCCAGGGACCGCGTTTCGGCGGGTTCATCGCGCTCTACGGCGTGGCCGAGACCGCGTCGCTGATCGAGGTGGCGCTGGAAGGGCGGCTCGCCTCGGCGTGAGGGCCTGAAACCCGGCACCTTTTTGACGCGTGTCTCTTCCGGTTTACCTTTGGGCAAAGCGGGAGAGACACGCATGAGACGGATGCTTCTGGGACTGGTCGCGGCGGTGGCGCTGGCGGGGGCCGCGCCCGCGCAGGAGGTGCTGCCGCCCGAGCCTGGGATCGAGACCACCATCCAGAGCCAGATCGACGCCTTCCTGCGCGACGACCTGGACGAGGCGTTCGGCTATGCCGCGCCGTCGATCCAGGGGATGTTCGGCACGCCGCAGAACTTCGGCGCGATGGTGCGCAACGGCTATCCCATGGTCTGGCGCCCCGAAGACCTGCGCTTCGGCGACCTGGTCGACATGCCCGGCGGGCTGGCGCAGACGGTGATCGTGACCGATGGCGCGGGCGTCGAGCACTGGCTGGAATACCGCATGACCCAGACCGACGCCGGCTGGCGTATCGCGGGCGTCCGCATCGTCGAGGCGCCCGGCCTCAACGCCTGAGGGCCCGCGCGCAACACCCGGCGTGCGGTGGGCGCAGGGCGCGTTAAGCCGAGATCGTTACTTCCCTTCCGTCAAGCGGGGCCCGGTGCCCCAGGGCACGAAAGGGATAGCGATGAACAAGGCAGTCACCGAGGGTCTGGTCTTCATGCCGCCCGCGTTTTCGAGCACGACGCTGAACCAGTGGTCGCGCACGGACGGCTCTCCGGGATCGGACACCTACGCGTATTTCGCCGGCGCGGCCTTCGTGCCGGCCGACGCGGATTTCGGCGGCTGCCTCGAGATCCAGAAGACCGAGCAGACGCAGCGGCTGCGCTTCATGGGGCAGACGCCGATCCCGCCGGGGACCTACCTGCGCGTCACCGTGCGGATCAAGGCGATCGCCGGTGCGTTGCCCAGCATCGCCATCGCCGGCCGGCCGGGCAGCGCCGCCGGTACCACCGTCAACGGCGTGGCCTGGGCGGCGCAGCCGGTGGCGATCACGCGCTACGGCCAAGTCTTCGAGGTCAGCGCCATCGTCGGCGCCGGCGCGCGCCGGGGCGTCGACCTGGTCTGGGGGCCGCAGGCGATCTACGGGCATTTCGGGTTCGACCTGACGGGGCCGAACGGCGGCGTGGTGCGCGTCGACGACATCCGGATCGAAGATGTCACGGCCGTCTTCCACCGCGAGATGATGGACTGGGTCGACGTGCGCGATTTCGGCGCGCTCGGCGACGGCACGACGGACGACAGCGCCGCCTTCGAGGCCGCCGATCAGGCGGCGAGCGGCCGGCGCGTGCTGGTGTCCAAGGGGACCTACCGGCTGGCGCAATCGGTCACCATCGACAGCCGCATCCGGTTCGAGGGCCGCGTGACCATGCCCGACGCGGCGATCCTGTCGCTGACCAAGGATTTCGACCTGCCGGCCTATATCGACGCCTTCGGCGGCGACGAATCGCTGGCGCTGAAGAAGGCGCTGCAGGCGCTGATGAACAACGCCGACCACGAGAGCCTGGACATGGGCGGGCGCCGCGTGTCGCTGTTCGAGCCGATCGACCTGCGCGCCGCGGTGCCCAACCGGTCGAGCTATGCCCAGCGACGCGTGCTGCGCAACGGTCAGCTGCGCGCCGAGAGCAGCGCGGCCTGGAACCCGACCGTGGTCACCAGCCAGGCCAGCTATGCCGCGTCGAATCGCTGGCGGCTGACCAACGTGACCAACATCGCCAACATCCCCGTCGGCAGCCTGGTCGAGGGCGCCGGCGTCGGGCGCGAGGTCTACGTGCGTTCGGTCAACGTGGGCGCGCGCGAGCTGACCCTGTCGCAGCCGCTGTCGGACGCGCAGGGCACACAGGTCTACACCTTCACCCGCTTCAAGTACCTGCTGGACCTCAGCGGCTTCGACCGGCTGGACAAGTTCGAGATCGACGACGTCGAGTTCCAGTGTTCCGAGGTCGCCTCGGGCGTGCTGCTGCCGCCGTCGGGCGTGGTCAACGTGATCCGCAACTGCGTGTTCAACCGTCCCGGCCATCGCGGCATCAGCTCGCACGGCGAGGGGTGCCAGGGGCTGCTGATCGACCACAACCAGTTCGTCAGCTGGGAGCCCGACAAGCTGACGCAGGACCGCTACACGATCGGCTTCAACGTGAACGCCAACGACGTGAAGATCCGCAACAACCGCGCCAGCCAGTTCCGCCACTTCGCGGTGATCAGCGGCGCGCACAACATCGTCTCGGGCAACCACTTCTTCCAGGGCGACCCGGCGCAGAGCGGGCTGCGCAGCGCCGGCATCGTGCTGTGCCTTCGCGCCTGCAATACGCAGATCACCGGCAACTACGTCGACAACTGCTTCATCGAGTGGACAAACGAGCGCGAGCCCGATCCGGACTTCACCGGCGGCTGGGGCTTCGCCGGGCTGTCGATCACCAACAACGTGATGCTGTGTTCGGACGTGCCGACGTGGTTCTCGTTCATCGTGATCAAGCCCTACGGCTCGGGGCACCGGATCTACGGGATGACGGTGGCGAACAACACGTTCCGGTCCTCGGGCGTCGTCATCGACCGAGCCGAGCGGGCCGACACGTCCTTTGCCCCGCTCGAGCTGCAAAGCATGCGCAGCGTGCATTTCAGCGGCAACACCTACCACAACGTGCACATCCCGTCGGCCAACCCGCTGGTGGTGCAGCACGCGCAGAACAGCGCGGCGGCGGTCTGGCAGGTGGGCACCGGGGCGGCGCTGCCCTTCGACGGCTACGCGATGGACGTGGAAAGCATCGTCACGCGCGGCGCGACGCGCACCGGCTCGAACGCGGTGCGGCACCACATGCCCTATACCAGCGCGCGGATCGGCGCGGCGCAGAACGCGGTGCAGCTGACCTGGCCCGAGGCGGTGCGGGGCGAGGTGACGGTGAAGGTGCGGATGGACGTCTGACGGGGGGCCGGATCAGGCCACGGCCGGCGGAGCGCCAAGGTCCGCGGGCGTCAGGACGAAGGCCTTGCCGAAGCCGCCGTTGAGATACGCGGCCTCGGCGGTCACGCGCAGCAGCGAGAAGTCGGCGAAGCCGATATAGAGCTTGGCCTTGGGCTGGTGGTGCAGGTATTGCGCCGCCAGCCTTTCGTGTTCGGCGTCGCCGTGGCGCACGAACGCGGCGCGTCCCTGGAGCGTCAGGCGCGGATGGGTCAGCGGATCGCCCCTGGCCCCCGGCTCTCCGACCAGCAGCGAGCACGCGACGTTCGCCTTGAGCGCGCGGGTGTGCTGGCTGAGATCCGAGACCAGCGCCATCGGCATCCCGTTCGCATCGGGCGCGATGCCAATGCGGGTGACCATGGGCGCGCCGGTGGCGGGCTCGATCACGCCGAGCGCGGCGAAGCGGGCGTTCAGGATCAGCGACCGCGCCAGCGCGCGGGCCTCGTCGTCGGTGGGGCGGATCGGGTCGGTCATGCGCGCAGCCTAGCCGCGCGGGCCGTTGGCGCAAGCGCTCAGAACTCGGACCACAGGCCGAGGGTGACGCCCATGGCGGTGTCGCCGCGAAGGCCCCAGGAGACGCCGCTTTCCAGTTGCAGCCGCCGGTTGATCGGCACCACGATCGACGGCGCCAGCCGCGCGAAGGGCGGGTCGGCCTGCGTGTCGCCGGTCTGGATCTGCACGATCAGCTTGCTGTCGCGGTAAACGTTCCAGCCCCAGGTCATGTCGAGCTTGTAGTCGGTCGCGCCGTCCCGCAGCCCGATCTCGGCCACGCCGTCCAGCGACAGCCAGCCGCGCGGCAGCCCCCAGCCAACCGACAGGCCCGGCCGGACGATCTGCGCCCCCGCGATGCGGCCGAAGCCTAGCTGCCCGGACACGGCGGGGCCGCGCCCGTCCCGGCGCAGCGGGTATTGTGCGAAGAGGATCGTCTTGTTGGCGCCCGACACCGCCCGGCCCAGGTCGATCCCCAGCGTCAGGTCTTCGGACATGCCGTATTCGACGTAGATCGTGCGGTAGACCTGTGTGGGCTCGGTGCTGGTCCAGGTGGCGATGTCCTGCGGCCAGGACAGACGGACGGTCGCCGTGGCGAAGAGGCTGCCCTTCTCGCGCGGCCAGGCGCCGGCCTGCGCGGCCCCGGCCGCGAGGCCCGCAAGCATCGCCCATGTCAGCAAGACCATCAGGCGCATCGCGACCCCCTTCGGCACCGAAACTCGGTCGATCGTGGTTAAGGCGCGGTTAACGCCCGCACGGGCTGGATTTCGCCATGCTGCGGGTGCAGGATCGCGGTCAAAGGGACAGGAGCACGTCATGACCGGGCAGGTGATCACCGTCGCCCAGCAGAAGGGCGGCAGCGGCAAGACCACCGTCGTTGCCAACCTCGCCATCACGCTGCGCGCGCAGGGCAAGCGCGTCGCGCTGGTCGACCTCGACCCGCAGGGCAGCCTGGGGCGCTGGTTCATGACGCGGCTGGAAAGCGATCCGGCGCTGTGCGAGGGGCTGGAATTCGCCACCTCGTCCGCCTGGGGCGTCAGCTACGAGGTGCGCAAGCTGGCCGGCAACCACGACGTGGTGATCATCGACACGCCCCCCAAGGCCGACAGCGACCTGCGCCCGGCGCTGCGGGTGGCCGACCTGGTGATCGTGCCGGTGGCGGTCAGCCACGTGGATCTGTGGGCGACGGAATCGGTGCTCGACCTCGCCGCGCGCGAGGGCAAGCCCGCGCTCGTGGTGCTGAACCGCGGCCGTCCCAACACGCGGCTGGGCGCGCAGGTGGCCGAGGCGGCGGCCAAGCTCGACGCGATCGTGGCGCAGGCGGCGCTGGCGTCGCGGGTGGTCTACGCCGAGGCGCTGGGCCTCGGGCGCGGCGCGAACGAGATGCCGAAGGGCCCGGCGCGCGCGGAACTCGAGGCGCTCGCGGCAGAGGTGGCCAAGGCGCTGCCGCCGCGCTAGGGAGGCGGCGAAGGAGCCTGCCCATGACCGACCTTTCCGCGCTGACAGACCTCATTCGCCGCGACGCCGCGAGCCGTGGGCAGACCGTGTCGAAGCTGGGCTATTTCTGCGCGCCGTTCCGCCCCGCAGAGGGTCCGTTCGCCGACAAGGTGATCAAGGTCTATCGCGGGCTCGCCGACGGCGCGGCGCTGGACCGGCTGGCGCGCTGCCACGAGGATTACGTCGCGGCCCTTCTGGCCGCCGACGTGCCGATGCCGGGGACCGAGTTCCACCTGCTCGACATGGGCGGCCACCGCGTGCCGGTGATAGTGCAGCAGGCGCTGCCCGCCGAAAGCCTGATGCGCCCGCGCATGCAGGCCGGCACGAAGGCCGAGACGCTGGCGATGATGCAGGCGGCAGGGCTGGTGATCGCCCGCTTCTGGCACTGGGCCGAGGCGCGCGACGAGCGCATAGGCTTCCACCCCTCGATCCGCAATTTCGCCATCCGCGGCGAAGAGGCGGTGTTCTTCGACACGTTCCCGCCGCTGATCCATTACACGCGCGAGGAAATGGGCCGCATGCTGCTGCAGTTCAGCGACAAGCGGTTGATGCGGATGGTCGGCCCGCTGATGCAAACGCGCGTGACCGGCATCCAGGACGAATGGTATTCGCCGCCCGAGACGCTGGTCGGCCTCGTGGGCTCGGCCTGCCGGCTGCGCCCGGAACACGCGCAGGATTATCTGGATTGGGGCCGCGGCTTCGCCCAGACCGAGATGGCGCCCTGGGCGGACGAGGCGCTGGCCGGGCTGCAGGCGCCGCCACGTCTGCCGGGCTACTGGACCGGCTTCCGCAAGCTGCTGGGCCTGCAGGGCGAGCCCAACGTCTGAGACGGCCGGCCGCCTGTCTTCTTCTCTCTGGAAATATCCCGGTGGAGGCCCGGCACGGGCCGGGGGCAGAGCCCCCGAACCCGGTCGCGCTGGCGCGGCTCAGACGATCTTGATGCCGGCCTTCTTGGCGTCGGCGACGAAGGCGTCGAGGCCCTTGTCGGTCAGCACGTGGTTCGCCATCGCGTGGATCACCGCCGGGGGCGCCGTGGCCACGTCGGCGCCGATCTTGGCGGCGTCGCTCATGTGGTTGGCGTTGCGGATCGACGCGGCGAGGATCTGCGTCTCGAACCCGTAATTGTCGTAGATCTGGCGGATGTCGGCGATCAGGTCCATCCCGTCCAGGTTCAGGTCGTCCAGCCGCCCGATGAAGGGAGAGATGAACGTCGCCCCCGCCTTGGCGGCCAGCAGCGCCTGGTTGGCCGAGAAGCACAGCGTGACGTTGACCATCTGGCCCTGGTCGGTGAAGTGCTTGCACGCCTTCAGGCCGTCCCAGGTCAGCGGCACCTTGATCGCGATGTTGTCGGCGATCTCGGCCAGCTTGCTGCCTTCGCGGACCATCGAGTCGTAGTCGAGCGCGATCACCTCGGCCGAGACGGGACCGTCGACCAGGTCGCAGATCTCCTTGGTCACCTCGTGGATGTCGCGGCCCGATTTCAGGATCAGCGACGGGTTCGTGGTGACGCCGTCCACCATGCCAAGCGCGTGCAACTCGCGGATGGCGTCGATGTCGGCGGTGTCGACGAAGAATTTCATTGGGGGCTCCGTTGATGGCTTGGCCTCTGACACCCAGCGCTTTAACCCGGTTTCATGCCACCCGAAACCCCGGACATCATTCCCGAACCGCCCGCCTTCTACGACGAGGGCGCGCTGGTGGGCGTTCTGACCACGCAGCCCCTGGGCAAGCCGCTGGATTACCGCGCCCCCGAGGGCGGCGCCTGGGCCGGGGCCTTCGTCGAGGTGCCGCTTGGCCCGCGCAAGGTGGCCGGCGTGATCTGGGGGCCGGGGCAGGGCGATTACGACCTGTCGAAGGTCCGCTCGGTGATCCGCGTTCTCGACGCGCCGCCGATGCGCGACGAGATGCGCGCCTTCATCGAGAAGGCCGCCGCCTACACCCTGACGCCGCTGCCGGCGATGCTGCGGCTGGCGACGCGCGCGCCGGGCTTGGGCGATCCGCCGTCCATGCGCAAGGTCTATCGCCGGGGCGACGGCGAGCCGCCGCGCATGACCGATGCCCGCGCCCGCGTGCTGGACGCCGCCGAGGAGATGGGCGGCCTCTCCCTGACGCTGAAGGAGCTGGCCGACGCGGCGGGGGTGACGCCGCAGGTGGTCAAGGGACTGGTCAAGACCGGCGCCATCCTCGAGGAGGAAAGCCCGCGCGACACGCCGTTTCCGCATCTCGACCCCGACCTGCCGGGCAAGCCGCTGACCGAGGACCAGGCCGCGGCCGCCGAGACGCTGCGCGCGGGCCAGCGGTCGGGGCGCTACGGGACAACGCTGCTCAAGGGCGTGACCGGGTCGGGCAAGACCGAGGTCTACCTCGAGGCGGTGGCCGAATGTCTGCGGCAGGGCCGGCAGGCGCTGGTCCTGCTGCCCGAGATCGCGCTGACGGCCGAGTTCCTGACGCGGGTCGAGGCGCGCTTCGGCGCGAAACCGGCCGAGTGGCATTCCGGCGTGACCATGACCGAGCGCCGCCGCGTCTGGCGCATGGTGGCCGAGGGCAGGGCGCAGATGGTGATCGGCGCGCGGTCGGCGCTGTTCCTGCCGTTCCGTGACCTCGGCCTTGTCGTCGTTGACGAGGAACACGACACCTCGTACAAGCAGGAGGACGGGGTTCTCTACAACGCGCGGGACATGGCGGTGCTGCGCGCCTCGATCCTCGACGCGCGGGTGGTGCTGGCCTCGGCCACGCCCAGCCTCGAGACCTGGGCCAATGCGGGTGCGGGCAAGTACGACCGGCTCGACCTGACCTCGCGCTTCGGGCCGGCGATCCTGCCCGAGATGCGCACGATCGACATGCGCGACCAGGACCTGCCGTCGAACCGCTGGATCTCGCCTGCGCTGGCGCGCGCGGTGAAGGACAGGCTGGGCAAGGGCGAACAGGCGATGCTGTTCCTCAACCGCCGCGGCTATGCCCCGGTGACGCTGTGCCGGGCCTGCGGGCAGCAGATCGCCTGCGAACATTGCGATGCGCGGATGGTCGAGCACCGGTTCCTCAAGCGCCTCGTCTGCCACCAATGCGGCGAAAGCCGGCCCGTCCCGACGAAATGTCCGTCGTGCGAAGTCGAGGACAAGCTGGCCGCCGTCGGCCCGGGCGTCGAGCGCATGGCCGAGGAGGCCGCGGCGCTGTTTCCCGACGCGCGCGTGGCGGTGCTGTCCTCGGACCTGTTCGGCACGGCACGCGAGCTGAAGGCGCAGATCGAGGCGATCGCCGCGGGCGGGGCTGACATCATCATCGGCACGCAGCTGGTGGCCAAGGGGCACAACTTTCCGCTGCTGACGCTGGTGGGCGTGATCGACGCCGACCTCGGGCTTCAGGGGTCCGACCTGCGTGCGGCGGAGCGCACCTTCCAGCTGATGCGGCAGGTGGCGGGACGCGCGGGCCGGGCGGAAAAGCCGGGGCTGGCGCTGCTGCAGACGTTCCAGCCGGAACACCCGGTGATCCGCGCGATCCTCGGCGGCGACGAAGAGGCGTTCTGGCGCGCCGAGGCGGCCGAGCGGCGTGCGACCGGGATGCCGCCCTACGGGCGCCTGGCGGGCATCATCCTGTCGGGGCCGGACGCGGCACCGGTCTTCGATCTGGGAATGGCGCTGGCGCGCAACGACGGGCCGCTGCGCCGGGTCGGCGCACAGGTCTTCGGACCGGCGCCGGCGCCCATCGCGCGGGTGCGCGGGCGACACCGGGTGCGGCTGCTGGTCAAGGCGCCCAAGGGCGTGGCGCTGCAATCGGCGCTGGCCGAATGGGTGGCGCCGGTGCGGCTGAAGGGCGATCTGCGCCTGGCCATCGACATCGACCCGCAAAGCTTCTTCTGAGCAGGCGTGATCCGGCGGAGCGCGCCCTCTGCGCCACCGAAGCGGTACGCGGCCGCCCGACGTCGGGGCGAGTTTGCGCGGCGTGCCTTGTTTCATCCCGCGCACCCCTCTACATCGCTTGGCATGGCAGGATGGAACCCCTTCAAGCGGAAGCGCCCCACCGTGGCCGTGGTGCGCCTTCAGGGCGCGATCGGCATGGCCGGCCGCACCGGCATGTCCGACCGCTCGACCGCGGCGCTGCTCGAGAAGGCCTTCAAGCGGGGCAAGCCCGCGGCGGTCGCGCTCGAGATCAACTCGCCCGGCGGCTCACCGGTGCAATCCTCGCTGATCGGGGCGCGCATCCGGCGGCTGGCGCAGGAGCACGAGGTGCCGGTCTTCGCCTTCGTCGAGGACGTGGCGGCCTCGGGCGGCTACTGGCTGGCGGCGGCGGCCGACGAGATCTGGGTCGACGACAGTTCGGTCGTGGGCTCGATCGGCGTCATCTCGGCGGGCTTCGGCGCGCATGTCTTCCTCGATCGGCACGGGATCGAGCGGCGGGTGCACACCGCCGGCAAGTCCAAGAGCATGATGGACCCGTTCCGCCCCGAAAAGGACGAGGACGTCGCCCGCCTGAAGCGCCTGCTGGAACAGATCCACGGCAGCTTCATCGACCACGTGCGCGCGCGGCGCGGTCCGAAGCTCGCCGACGACCCCGAGCTGTTCACCGGCGAGATCTGGGTCGGCCGCGCCGCGGTCGAGAAGGGGCTCGCCGACGGCGTCGGGCACCTGGTGCCGCAGATGAAGGCGCGCTTCGGCGACAAGGTACGCCTGCGCCGCTACGAGCAGAAGCGCCCGCTGCTGCCGCGCCTCGGGATGGCGCTGGCCGGCGGCGTGATCGGCGACATCGAGGAACGCGCGCAGTTCGCGCGGTTCGGGCTTTAGATGATCGTCAAGATCGTCGCGCTGTTCCTCGTCTTCATGGCCGTGCTGGCGATGTTCGGACGGTTGCGCATGCCGGGCGCCAAGCGCCTGCGCGACGCGCGCTGCACGTCCTGCGGGCGCTACCGCATCGGCAAGGGCCCGTGTCCCTGCACCAAAGGATAGGCATACCATGGTTTTCGTGTACGCGGCCCTCGGGCTGGTGATCCTTCTTTTGGCCGGCGACGCGCTGGTGAAGGGCGCGGTCAACATGAGCCTGCGCCTCGGCGTGCCGGCGCTGATCGTCAGCCTGACCATCGTCGCCTTCGGCACCTCGGCGCCCGAGCTGCTGATCTCGGTCAAGGCCGCGCTGGCCGGCGTTCCGGGGATCGCGATCGGCAACGTGGTGGGATCGAACACCGCCAACGTGCTGCTGGTGCTGGGCATCCCCGCGCTGATCGCGGTCATGCACACTTCGGCGCACGATACTCGGACCAGCTACCTGCAGATGCTGGCGGCATCCGTGCTGTTCATCGCGCTGGCGTTCCGCGGTGTGTTCGACTGGATCGCGGGCCTGGTCCTGCTGGCCGGGCTGACGGTGATGCTGGTCGTCGCCTTCCGCGACGCGCGCGCGCATCGCCGCTCGAACCCCGAGCTCGAGCAGCCCGAGGGCGCGGACCCTGACATGCCGTGGTGGAAGATCGTCGTCTACCTGATCGTGGGCCTCGTCGGCCTGCCGATCGGTGCCGACCTGCTGATCGACAGCGCCACGGTGATCGCGAAGATGTTCGGCCTGTCGGACACGGTGATCGGCCTGACGCTGGTGGCCGTGGGCACCTCGCTGCCCGAGCTGGCGACGACCGTCATGGCCGCGATCCGGCGGCAGGCGGACGTGGCGATCGGCAACGTGATCGGGTCGAACATGTTCAACCTGCTGGGCATCATCGGCATCGCGGCCCTCGTGGCGCCGATCCCGGTCGATCCGGCCTTCCTGCGCTTCGATCTGTGGGTGATGCTGGCGGCCTCGCTGCTGCTGATCCCGTTCGTCTACCTTGGTCGCGACATCGGCCGGGGCTGGGGCGTGGCCTTGTCGGCGGCCTACGTGGGCTATGTGGCCATCGTGCTGACCGCCTGAGGGGGACGACGATGACGGACATTCCACGCGCGCTGGTGACCGGCGCGGGCAAGCGGCTGGGACGCGCGATGGCGCTGTACCTGGCGCAGCGGGGACACGACGTGGCCGTGCACTACGCAGGCTCGGCCGATGCCGCCGCCGACACCGTGCGCGAGATCGAGGCACTGGGCCGCCGCGCCGTGGCGCTGCAGGCCGACCTGCTGGACGAGGACGCCACCAAGGGCCTGCTGCCGCGCGCGGCCGAGGCGCTGGGCGGGCCGGTGACGGCGCTGGTCAACAACGCCTCGATCTTCGAATACGACACGATCGAAAGCGCCACCCGCGCCAGCTGGGACCGGCACATGGAAAGCAACCTGCGCGCGCCCTTCGTGCTGATCCAGGCGCTGGCCGCGCAGGTGCCCGACCCGGCCGAGGACGAGGCGGGCGAGCCGCTGGCGCGCGGTCTTGCGGTCAACATGATCGACCAGCGGGTGCGCAAGCTGACGCCCGAATTCATGACGTACACTCTGGCCAAGGCGGGCCTGTGGACGCTGACCCGGACGGCCGCGCAGGCGCTGGCGCCGCGCGTCCGCGTGAACGCGATCGGCCCCGGCCCGACGCTTCAGGGCGCGCGCCAGTCCGACCGGCACTTCGCCGCGCAGCGGGCCGCGACGGTGATGGGGCGGGGGGCGAACGCCGGCGACATCACCGGTGCACTGGGCTACTTCCTCGGCGCGCCGGCGGTCACGGGGCAGCTTTTGTGCGTCGATGGCGGGCAGCATCTGGGCTGGCGGACGCCCGACGTGCTGGGCGTGGAATGAGCGCCGGAGGCGCCACTTGTTCACCCGGTGCGCGGGTGTCTTGAAAGCGTTACAAATCCTTTAATGCTTTCAACGGTTTGCGCCGGAGCAGGTAAAAACGGTCGGTTTTTCGGGGGTTTATCTTGCTGCTCAAATTTTACGCAATTCGGTGAAGGGCGTGTGGAACAAGGCAAAATCGCGGAACTCCTGATTTTGCCTACAGACTTGTCCACAGATTGCGTGGATGTCTTAACGCTTGCAAAAGGGCGGCGTCCGGCGGCGGAGAACGGGAATCGGGCCTGACATGGCAGAGAACGAAACGCAGACCAGCGACGAGCGGACCGAGGCGCCCGCGAAGGCCGTGCCGACCGGGCACGCGGTGATCCAGGGCTACCTGCGCACGCTCGACAATTCGCCCGGCGTCTACAGGATGCTGGATGCGCAGAGCCGCGTGCTCTACGTCGGCAAGGCCCGCAACCTGCGGGCGCGGGTGTCGAACTACGCCCGGCCGGCGGGGCACTCGCGGCGGATCGCGCGGATGATCGCCGACACCGCGTCGATGATGTTCCTCACCACGCGGACCGAGACCGAGGCGCTGCTGCTCGAGCAGAACCTGATCAAGCAGCTCAAGCCCAAGTTCAACGTGCTGCTGCGCGACGACAAGTCGTTCCCGAACATCCTGATCTCGAAGCACGCGTATCCCCAGATCCGCAAGCATCGCGGCTCGAAGCGGGACGAGGGCAGCTATTTCGGCCCTTTCGCCAGCGCCGGCGCGGTGAACCGGACGCTGAACCAGTTGCAGAAGGCGTTCCTGCTGCGCAATTGCACGGATTCGATGTTCGAGGGGCGCACGCGACCCTGCCTGCTGCACCAGATCAAGCGCTGCAGCGCGCCCTGCGTCGGCAAGATCTCCGAGGCGGACTATGCCCAGAGCGTGCAGGACGCGCAGCGCTTCCTGTCGGGCAAGTCGACGCGCATCCAGGAACAGCTGGCCGCCCAGATGGACGAGGCGTCGCAGGCGATGGAGTTCGAGCGGGCCGCCGCCCTGCGCGACCGGATCCGCGCGCTGACCAACGTGCAGTCGGCGCAGGGGATCAACCCGCAGGGCGTGTCCGAGGCGGACGTGATCGCGCTGCACCTCGAGCACGGGCAGGCCTGCGTGCAGGTCTTCTTCATCCGCGCCAACCAGAACTGGGGCAACCAGGACTTCTACCCCCGCGTGGGCGAGGACGTGGACCATGCCGAGGTGCTCGAGGCGTTCCTGGGCCAGTTCTACGACCAGAAGGACCCGGCGCGGCGCATCCTGCTGAGCCACGACCTGGAGAACCCCGACCTGATGGCCGAGGCGCTGTCCGAGAAGCTGGGCCGCAAGGTCGAGATCGCGGTGCCCCGGCGCGGCGAGAAGGCCGAGCTGATCGAGGGCGCGCTACGAAACGCCCGCGAAAGCCTGGGCCGCAAGATGGCCGAGAGTGCCGCGCAGGGAAAGCTGCTGCGCGGGCTGGCCGAGGCCTTCGGGCTGGAGGCGCCGCCGGCGCGGGTCGAGGTCTACGACAACAGCCACATCCAGGGCACCAACGCGGTGGGTGCGATGATCGTCGCGGGGCCGGACGGCTACATGAAGAACCAGTACCGCAAGTTCAACATCCGCGGAGACGAGCTGGTGCCGGGCGACGACTTCGGGATGATGAAGGAGGTGCTGGGCCGCCGGCTCAAGCGCCTGCTGAAGGAGGACCCGGACCGCGACAAGGGGCTGTGGCCCGACCTCATGCTGATCGACGGCGGCGCGGGGCAGGTCAGTGCCGTGGCCGAGATCATGGCCGAGCACGGGGTCGAGGACGTGCCCTTCGTGGGCGTGGCCAAGGGCGTGGACCGCGACCACGGCAAGGAGGAGTTCCACCGCCCCGGGCAGCGGCCCTTCGCGCTGCGGAGGAACGACCCGGTGCTGTACTTCGTCCAGCGGCTGCGGGACGAGGCGCACCGCTTCGCGATCGGGACCCACAGGGCCAAGCGGGCCAAGGCGCAGATGGCCAATCCGCTGGACGAGGTGCCCGGGGTGGGGGCGTCGCGCAAGCGGGCGCTGCTGGCGCATTTCGGCTCGGCCAAGGCGGTGAGCCGGGCGAACCTGGCGGACCTGCGGGCCGTGGACGGGGTCAGCGAGGCGCTGGCGGAACGGATCTACGCCTTCTTCCACGAGAAGGGGTGATCCGGTGTCCCACGGTGGGACAGGAATGCGCCGTAACGAAATCAAGGGCTTGCAGAGACGGATTCAGGATCCGTTAACGCTCGGGGTGCGGAGGGGCATCGCGCAAGGTGCCGGCGGGCGTGTTGCCGGTTGGCGGGCGGGGCGCGCCTGCGGCGCGCGCATGGCTCTCGGCCCGCGCCTGGGCGCGGGCCTCGGGGCGAGGGGCTGCGCCCCTCTGGCGCC